>JADFQR010000113.1 GCA_022561735.1 Chloroflexota bacterium
TGGCCGGCAGCGCCACCAGCCAGCAGAGCGGCCAGCCCCACAACCGGCCACCGTCGTACCGGCGCAAAGCGCGGGCGTATCGATCGCTGAAATGGTGTTACGGAAGTACCCGGACTTTGATCCTGCGTGGGACGCCGGGACACAGCAAAAGTGGTTCGACGGAATGACGAAGCTGGTGGAGTCCCTCGGCCAGGGCAGCGGTGAACATACATCCCCGGAGCCTGCCGCAGGTTGACCCGGGCCCGGGCCGCCCACATCCAGCGGCGTCTTTAGACATTTGAACTGGCGAGCGCCTGCTTCGCGTCAGGCGATGGTCATGCCTCCGTCAATGACGTAGTGGCCGCCGGTCGCGTACCCGGCGTCGTCTGAAGCCAGGAAAGCGATCCACGGCGCTATGTCCTCCGGCGTGCCCAGCCGGCCAAGGGGGATGGCCGCTTCCATTGTCTCGCGGCGACCGTCCGGGTCCGGGTGCTCGTCCCAGTCCGGCGTGCGCTCCAGGGCGCCGGGACACACAGCGTTAGACCGGATGCCGTGCTTTGCGTAGTGGACGGCGATGTGGCGGTTCAGGCCGAGCAGGCCGCTCTTGGCGGTCATGTAGGAGACGTTGGGCGTCCGGCCGTTCAATGCGGTGATCGAGCTGACGATCACAACAGACCCGCCGCCGCCCTGCCGGATCATCTGCGCCAATCCGTGTTTGCAGGTCCGGAAAACGCCGCGCAGGTTGACGTCCTGTGTGCGTTCCCACTCCTCCTCCTCCATCTCGAAAAGGTCGATGTCGGTGTTGTGGCGCTGAATCCCGGCATTGGCCACGATAATGTCGAGTTTGCCAAACACCTCGACAGTACGCTCCACCGCTGCCCGCACATCGCTCTCAACGGTTACATCGGTCGGTACGGCCAACGTCTGCGAGCCGCGGGCAGCGATCTCAGCCGCCACCTCTTCGACGCCCTGCGCCGGTATACCGGCCAGCGTCACTGCGGCGCCGATATTCGCCATGTACCGGGCGCTCGCTGCGCCGATACCGCTTCCGCCGCCCGTGATGAGGGCTACCTTGCCATCGAGCCGCATGTGATCTCCTGAATCTTACTGACCGGTCGCTGCCCGGCCGGGTCTGTTCCCGCCGTGTCTTTATGCTGCCGTTCATGGCATGGTGCAATTTACGGGCCGCCAAATGCTAGCGCCGGACGGCGCCTACCAGATGTCGCCGACACGCCCGCGCTTCGGCAACCCGCGCTTCTCCCAGTAGCCCGGCGGGAAGCCGCTGACGATGTCGATGTCGGTGATCCACTTCGCCCACTTGTACCCGTACAGGCCGGGAATAGCGAGCCGCAGCGGCGACCCGAACCGGGCGAGGCGCTCTCCATTTACTTCGTAAACAAGCAGTGCGTCCGCGGCCTCCAGGTCGCTTAACCGGCTCGTCGTGAAGAAGTCGTCGGCGCAGCGGAACACCGCAGTCTCGGCGCCTGCCATCGGGCTCGATTCCGAGATAAGATCGGCCAGCAGGAAGCCCTTCATCACGCTGTTATTCCGGAACCCACCCACGCAGTCCATCCGGGTCGGCCTTTCGATGGCCGGGCGGGCGAGGATGGCCTTGAAATCCAGCTCCAGTTCGTTTTCGCACAGTCCGCCGACTCTCAGCCGATAGTCGTCGAGGTCCACCTCCGGGACGCCCCAGAACGACAGGTTGCCCAGTTTCTCGGTCGGCGTCATCTCATTGCGGCTGTTCACCCGGAACACCTTTTTCATGCCGAGAATCCACAGCAAGCCGAGCGCGGTGAGCGGCTTCCGCAAAAAGTACGGGAAGAAAATCCAGACCCAGTACACGACCCTGGTCACTTGCCGGGCGCTGATGGTCTTCTTGTAAGGCTCATAGACCATTTGTCGTTCCTCTCGTCTCCACGTCGGACCTCGAATGCGGCCGGGGGATGGCCGGTGTCGACTCGTTTTAATCCGGGCCGTCCAGGAACTCAAGAATGAGCCGTGACAGCTCGCCCGGCTGATCCTCCTGGATGTAATGGCCGGCCTTCTCCACGACCTCTACGCGGGCATGCGGCATGGCCTCCAGTATCCAGTCCACGCCCAGCCACCTGGTCACCGGGTCACGGTCGCCTGCGATGAACAGTGTCGGCGTTTTCAGTCCGGTCAGTCGCCGGCGCGTCTCCGCCATCGGCCGCCATGCCTCGTCCCGGCTGCTCAGCGGGATCATCTTTGGGAACGCCGCAACGCCCTTGCGCGATGCGTAATCAGGGTGCCGCTCCCGATACTCGCGTCGCACCTCCGCCGGCACCCGTGACAGGCTGCCAAACCGTACGGCATATCGCCCGAACAGGTCGAACCTTCGCACAAGCAGGTCTGACAGCACCGGTGTTCGTGTCGGCAACCGGAACCACCATGGAGCCCGAAATCCGGTGCCCGCAAAGGTGTTGACCAGCACGAGCGCCTTCATGTTCTCCGGGTGCTGGACGGCGTACTGGAGGCCGATCGGCCCGCCCCAGTCATGCAGCACAAGGGTCAGGTCTTTGAGCCCGAGCGTCCCGATAAACCGCTCCAGCATCCCGGCGTGCTCCAGGAATGTGTAGTCGCGGTCCGTCGGTTTGTCCGACAGACCGAAACCCATCAGGTCGGGAGCGATGGCGCGGCGTCCGGCCGCGAGCGGTGGGATGATCTTTCGCCACAGGTAGGACCAGGTCGGCTGACCGTGCAGCATCAGGACCGGGTCTCCGGCACCCTCGTCGACGTAGTGCAGGCGCACGCCATCGACGTTCAAGAAATGGCTCTCGAACGGGTACTCGTGCCTGCCGCCTCCTCGGCCGGAGGCGTCCGGGGCGTTTCCTGCGCTCAAAGCCGGTCTCCCGCCGTCGCGCTCATCGCGCGCGTCTGCTTCGGTGCGATTGCCCGGGTGCATCCGGGCAGCCGTCTCTATATGAGATGCGGCACGGGTGGACGCGGCGCACTGAACTGCGTCCGGCTGTCGCGCTGGAACCACCCTGTCCCGGATAGGAAGAGGTACGGCGCATGAAACGCCCGCTCAGCGTGCTGGTGAAGCCAACCTCAAGCCGGTGCAATCTCAACTGCGGCTACTGTTTCTACCTGCGCAAGGCGGAGTTGTACCCGTGGGCGGATCACCCCAAGCTTACGCTTGAGACGTTCGAGGCGTTCCTGCGGCAGTACGTGGACGGGTTCGCCCCGCAGTACAACTTCGCATGGCAGGGTGGCGAGCCGACGATCATGGGGCTGCCCTTCTATCGCGCCGTTCTCGAACTGCAGGAACGCGTGGCGCGGGAGAACAAGCTCCACCCGCGGTTCGCGTTCAGCAACTCGATTCAGACCAACGCCACGATGATCAATGCGGAGTGGGCGCGTTTCCTGCGCGACTCGCGTTTCCTGGTCGGCGTCAGCCTGGACGGACCGCCGGAGCTGCACGACGCCTTTCGGGTTGACTGGAAGGGCCGGCCGACCCATCAGCGTGTGATGGACGGGGTAGAGCATCTGCGCGCTTACGACGTGCCGTTCAACGTGCTCATCGTGGTCAACAGCGCCAACGTGGAACACCCGCGCGAGGTGCTGAGCTGGCTCGTGGCCGAGGGATTTAACAATCTCCAGTTCATCCCCTGCGCAGAGCCTGTGCCCGCCCATCTGAGCGTGGCCGAAACCGGCGAGATCAGCCCCGGCTCGATCACGCCGGAACAGTACGGCGCCTTCCTGCGGGGACTGTTCGACGCCTGGGTCGATATCGGCATCGACAGGGTCAGGATCCGCTGGTTCGACAACCTGATTCAGATGCTGTGGGGTCAGCCGGCCGAGATGTGCGAGATGGCCGCTACTTGCGGTTACGTGGTGCTTGAACACAACGGCGACTGCTACCCGTGCGACTTTTTCGTGGAGACCGGCTGGCTGCTCGGCAACGTCCACAAGGCCACGCTGTCGGAGATGATCGACTCCGAGAAGTTCAGGCGTTTCAGCGGCCAGAAAGGCCAGCTACACGCCCGGTGCCGGTCGTGCAGCTGGCGCACGTTGTGTTACGGCGAGTGCCCGCGCTACCGGATCACCGCTGCGGGATCGGCCGACGGCACGCTGCCCTACTTCTGCCCGTCGTTCCGGCAGTTCTTCGAGCGCCGCTACCCGAAGCTGGAACGGCTGGCCGTCAACGCCGGCCGCAGGCTCGGCTTCCCGGTGCCCGGCGGACGGTTGACGGCTACAAGGCGCACCGGAACGCCGCTGGCACGGGCCGCCCGGTGATGAGGGCTTCCGGACGTTGCCGCCCGCCGGCGCCCTTTGAAAAGCCTATGGGCGCGCCGAGACCCTCAGTCAGCCCGTGCCCGTGCGGACGCGAGAAAGCAAAAGGTAAGGCCATGCTGCGCCACAGTCCCGTGGCAACCATCTAGGACGGGAAGAAGATCGACTGGAAGCGACCGGCGTCCAGCGTGAAGTAGATCAAGCCTGCCCCGACGGCTATCAGCAGTACGCTCGCCACGCGCTGTATGCGTCCGCTGGAAGCGCGCATTCGGCGGAGCAATCCCCCTTGCGACATTCCGACCAGGACCGACACGCCGAGCATCAACCCACCCATGACGGCGGCGAATACGAGAAACGCCGCAAGCGCCAGCCAGAACCCGCCTGTTGTGAGTGCGAAGGCCGCGACCGCGGCCAGGAATGGGCCCACTCAGCCAACTCCGACAAGCACGTAACCGGCGCCGTATCCGTATAGCCCGCGCAGTGAACGCGAGTCACCCTCGTGTTTGATCGCCCAGATGGACACCTTCGACAACAACCGGAGCCGGTGCGACAGGTCAAGGATGTGGACAACGCCCATCGTCAGCACGAACGCGCCGATTCCGATCCGCAGACCCTTCGCTCCGGCGCTGGGATTGTCGCCGGTGATCGACAGATCAGCACCGGCCCCGGTGCCGAGCAACGCTATGAGCAGCCCGAGAAGGGCGACGACCGTCACAACGCCGGCCGCCGCGGCCAGGCCGTTACGCAACGTGCCGCGCAGCCCGGCTGCGCCCCCGGTCGCGTCAGGCCCACCGGCCGCGAACGCCAGGTAGCCCGGCAGCACGGTGAAGCTGCACGGGGAGAAGAAGGACGCCGTCGCCGCGACGACGGCCGTCAGGACCAGCCCGTACCCGGCGAACTGCTTGTCGTCCAGCCCGGCCTGCACGAACGCCAGGAAACCGAGGTAGCCAACAAGGCCCAACCCGGCCAGCCCGGCCGCG
>JADFQR010000114.1 GCA_022561735.1 Chloroflexota bacterium
GGTCCCACGGGTTTGCCGCCAGCCACTCCTCGTTCAGGACGACGCCGATTCCCGGGGCGTCCGTCACCGGGAAGAAGCCGTCCTTCTGCACCGGCGCGGTGCCGGACGTCGCGTCCTGGAACCAGGGTTGGAGTCCGCCCTCCTGGATCATGAAATTGGGCGTGCAGGCGTCGAGCTGAAGCGCCGCCGCCGTGCAGATCGGCCCGTACGGGTTGTGCGGCTGGAAACCCACGTAATGCGCCTCTGCCATCGCTGCGATCTTCTTGAGCTCCATGATTCCGCCCGCCTGCACCACGTCTGGCTGGATCATCGCAACGATCTGCCGCTTCAGGAGGTCCGTGTAGTCCCACTTCGTGAACAACCGCTCCCCGGTGGCGATCGGGATATTCACCGCATGGGCGACACGTTGCAGCGCATCAAGATTCTGGGGTGGCACCGGCTCCTCGTACACAAATGGCC
Organism: Chloroflexota bacterium; assembly: GCA_022561735.1. Next base: position 460 of record JADFQR010000114.1, read on the forward strand.
GGTACTCCTCTACGGCGAGGCCCATGTGTATGGCTGCCGCGGGAGAGAGCCTTCCGTGTACCTCCAGCAGCAGTTCAACGTCGTCCCCGACAGCCTCGCGCACGGCCTTGATCTTGGCGATCGCGTGCCGTTCAACATCGCGCGCCATGAATATGCCGGTGTGATCAAACGGGTCTCCCTTGAGCGCCGTGAGACCCTGCTGAATGAACCCCATCGCCCGTTCCACGGCAAGCTCCGGCGTAGCGCCGTCCCACCGGCCGTAGGTCCAGATCCTGTCGCGCATCCTGCCGCCGAGCAGTTCGTAGACCGGGACGCCCAGCGCCTTGCCCTTGATGTCCCACAGGGCGATCTCGATGCCGCTGATCGCTGACATCTGGATCACGCCGCCGCGTACGTGGAAATGGTGATAGAGGCGCTGCCAGTGCTCTTCTATCCTGCCGGGATCTTTTCCAATGAGAGTCTCGCCGAACTCTTCGACCATGTTGGCGACGGCAAGCGGTCCGCAGGTGGCTTCACCCCAACCCGTGATGCCTTCATCGGTCTCGATCTTGACGTAGACGTAGTTGCGGCTTCCGAAGGCCGTCTTCGCGGAACTCGGAATCGCACTGATGCTCGTGATTTTCATGTGACTGTCTCCCCGGGAAAGTCCCGGTAGATTTCGGGGGACTTAAGAAACTATCTCGACATCCGCCTATCGGCGTGTGTCTATCGTGAAACTTCTCCATCACCCTCGCCCGCCGTGCGTCCGGCCGGGGAAGGGGATTACTGAAATAGCCGCTAAGCCCACTCGGTCTGCTGCATGGAAGGCCAGTACGCCGCCCGGGCGTAGCCTTCCGGCGTGACCTGCGCAACCGGCGGGTTGGCTCGCAATACCGCCTCATCGATCTCGATACCGATCCCCGGGGCTGTCGGCAGATCGAAGTACCCGTCTTTCTGCTTCGGGAACTCGCCGCCGACCACGACCATGCCGAACCACGCGCCGTGGCCGCCTTCCTGGATCATGAAATTGGGAGTGCAGGCGTCTACCTGTAGCGCTGCGATTGAGTTAACAGGCCCGTACGGGTTGTGCGGCTGGAACCCAACGTAATGGGCTTCCGCCATGGCAGCGATCTTCTTCAGTTCCAGGATGCCGCCGGCGTGCCCTATGTCCGGCTGGATCATCGCCACGATCTGCTGCTCCAACAGGTGCGTAAATCCCCACTTCGTGTAAAGACGCTCGCCCGTCGCCAGCGGAACGTTGATCGCTTCCGAAACGCGTTTCATGGCGTCAATATTCTGAGGCGGAACCGGCTCCTCGAACACGTACGGCCGGTACTCCTCGATCGCCAGTCCCACCCTTATCGCCGCCGCAGGAGCGAGCCGTCCGTGTACCTCGACCAGCAGTTCGATGTCGTCCCCAACCGCTTCACGCACCGCCTTCAACTTCGCCACTGCGTCGCGTTCAGACTGGACAGACCCGAACAGACCCTGGTGTCCGAACGGGTCGCCCTTCAGTGCCGTCAGCCCGGTCGCCACCTCCCGCAGCGCGTGCTCCACACATTCCTCGGGCGTCGCTCCGTCCCATCGTCCGTAAGTCCAGATCTTGTCGCGCATCGCGCCGCCCAGTAGCTCGTACACCGGCACGCCGAGCGCCTTGCCCTTGATATCCCAGAGGGCGATCTCGATACCGCTGATCGCCGCCATCTGTATCACCCCTCCGCGTACGTTGTGATAGAGGTGATAGAGCCGCTGCCAGTGCTCCTCAATCCGGGACGGGTCCCTGCCAACTAGCGTCGCCCCGATCTCGTCCACCATGCCGCCGACGATCAGGGGGCCGCAGGTAGATTCGCCCCAGCCTGTGATGCCCTCATCGGTCTCGATCTTCACATACACAAAATTGCGACGGTTGCCGTTCGCGTCAGCTACCGGGGCAGCGCTGGGAATCGCCTCGACACTTGTGATCTTCACCATTTGCTCCCGCGCTGGTACTCGCGCTAAACAGTCGTCTCCGGTTGAAGGTCCGTTCAGGTCGGCGCAAACTTACGTCAACAACTGAGTGCGTGCCAGCCCGCGGCGTGCGTTTTTATCGATGCACTCCGGATACGCCCTGGTACGTAGAATCCGGGAAACCGTTGCACCGAGGGCTCTCCCGTATGTTTAAAAAAATCCTGGTCCCGCTGGATGGCACGGCCGACTCCGAACGCGTCCTTGATTGGGTGAAACCGTTCGCCGTCCTCGGGGCCGAGCTCCACCTTGTCACCGTCGTGGACTCACGCCACCGGGCTGATGCGCAGGACATCGACAACCTTTCGGAGTCGATCTCGGAATTGGCCGAGCGATACCTTCATGACCTGCTTGACAGGGTGCGCAAAGAGTTCCCATCAACCCAGGCGACGATCGGCACGGGCCGTCCCGCACTTGAAATCCTGAGGATCGCGTCGAAGGTGAACGCTGATCTGATTGCCATGGAGTCTCATCGCAGTTCAGCGTTCATGCGCGGGATTCTCGGGAGCTGCACCGACGCCGTGGTCCGGGCCGGACGCCTCCCGGTACTCGTGTTGCCGCCCGGCGCGGCTGACGTGAAAGCTCCTGACAAGCCCGGGACTGTGCTTGTCCCGCTCGATGGCTCGGAGCTAGCGGAGCGCGCTCTGACGGTCGCCGTGGAAATGGCACGCGACTTCCAGGCCGAGCTTGCACTGCTGCGGTCGATGAGCAGCTCCGTCTACGGGACCGGTGCGTATGGAGTGGACGCGTCGCTGGCCTGGGATAAGGCGATCGAGTTCCAGGCGCAAGAATCGGCCGCCTACCTCGAAGATCACGCGGACCGGGTGCGGGAGGACGTCCCGTCGGTGCGCATAGCGGTGTCGACCGCCACTGGCGCCGCCGCCGTGCTGGAGGCCATGGAGGGGTCACCCTCCACGCTGACCGTCATGGTCACGCACGGCCGTGGCGGGTTCAGGCGCCTGATGCTCGGAAGCGTCACGGATAAGGTGGTCCGCTCCGGTCACGCGCCGGTGCTCGTGTTGCCGGCTCGTTACAAGGCGGGCGCTCCCGATTTGCCCGGCGAAGTGATGGTGAGTGACGTCATGAGCAGTCCCGCGATCACGACGAACGGGGACACGACTCTTGGACATGCCGCCCGCTTGATGGTGGAGAATCACATCGGAGCGCTCCCGGTGGTGGACGAATCAGGCGCCATCATCGGGATCATCACGGAAAGCCTGTTTTTGCCGACCGAACAGCACGTGCCGTTCTCACGTGACCCGATCTTCAAGGTGTTTGACCAGTCGGTCGGCGGCGCGAAAGGGCTCAAGGACGCACTGGAAGCGCTTCGTGACCGGCCGGTTCGCGAGATCATGCTGGAGGGCAGGGCGACGGTCCCGGAGGACGCCCCTCTGACAGAAGCAGCGGCGCTCATGATGCGAGACGCAATTACGCACGTGCCGGTTCTCAAAGATGACGTGGTCGTTGGCATCGTTGCGGTGCACGACCTGCTACGCCTCATAGCGGAAGACGGGGATTAATGCCCGGATCAATGACACCGGACGAGATCGCGACGTTCTTGAGCGGCCCGATAATCGCCCGGCTCGCCACCGTCCAGCCGGGCGGCGCTCCGTACATCGCGCCGGTCTGGCAGCAGTGGGACGGCGAGTTGATGTATGTGGTCGGACGCGCCGGGTCACAGTTTGTGGAACACGTCCGGCATGAGCCGCGCGTGGCTGTGTCGTGCGCCGATGACGCCGATCCTGAACATCCGCGTGTGCTGATTGAAGGCCGCGCCGAGGTGGTAGAAGGACCGGCCCCGATGACAGGCCGCATGCTCCAGATCGCAGAGGAGATGGCCCTGCGGTACATGGGGCCGAACGGTCCGAGTTACATGCAGCGAACCGCCGACCGGCCTCGCTGCCTTATCGTCATCACCCCGGACAAGATCGTTTCCTGGGCGGGCGGAGAATGGCACCCGCGGTACCGGTAGCGCCCCGGTTTTTGCGTGGGCCGGCCCAGGCCGTAGGAGATTATTCGGCGCTGTGCGCACGGGCGCGCCGGTACAGGGCGTACCAGACCCTGATCCCGTCGGCGTGCTCGTCGTAGTGGAGCACTGTTCCCGCATCCAACTGCCGGCGTACCGGAGATCCGCTGGTGAACACTTCCGGCGGCGATGACTCTATCGCTTCCCTGAGTGCGCGATGGGTGGCGTCAAGATGTGTGCTCGCATCCGCCACACTCATTGCCGCGTGACTGCGCCGTTCAGTCTCGTTGAACGCGTCGAGATCGTCAGGGTCCGGAATGGGGATACCGTCCAGAAGCGCGGCGGTCACCCGGGACTCCCATGCGGCGATGTGGATCAGCACCTCTTTGACCGACCAGTCGCCGCATGCGCCCGGCACTTCCATGTCGGCGGCGGTGAGCGGCTCCAGGGCCTGACGGAAAGATCGCCACGAGTCGTCAACGGCCGCCCGTATCTGTTCCTTGATCAAAGCCTTTTCCTGATTAGACCGAGACATGACCGGGTCCATACCGGCCAATCCAAACGCGCGCCACATCTTCGCACGGGGGCCCGACGGGCTTCGCGCTCCGGGTTGACTCTACGGGAGGGCGGGCGTAGCGTCTCGCCCGCTGTGTGATTCGGTTCAAGTTGTCGGAATCAATTGGAGAACATGAATGACCACCGTCGGTACCGGAGATCTCAAGTTTGAGCTGGACCCTGACTGGCCTCGCGGCATGCCGGAGGGCTGGGTGTTCACGCTGGCCTCGGGTGTTGCGGTC
>JADFQR010000115.1 GCA_022561735.1 Chloroflexota bacterium
TCGCACAGCCTGGCGGCAGGTTCGGCTACGCCCCTTTGCCTACTGCGCCAGGGTTCAAGATCACTGCTGAGGGGTTCAGGAGCAGTTCGGACGGCGCGGACACGTTCCGGTTCGTCAGGCCGGTGAAAGGTTTCGTCGCCGCAGAGGTCAGCGACCGTTCTGCGGTGTTCCAGGGTCCACGGTTCGCAGAGGCCCCTCAAAAAATCAGGGTCAACCTGCGCAGTCCTGGGTTCGAGATGTTCTTTCCGATCGGAATGAAGTTCGAGCTGAGCTGCCTCCTGAGCCCCTACTTGAGCTGGAGCGAGGGGAGCGTCGGCGAAGGTATCCCGACCCCCTCATCGAAATGCCACAACGCCACGGTCGCAGCGTCCACAGCAAACCGGTAAGCTGGAGTGAAGGCGGCCGTGTAGCGCACGACGCTCGAAATTCGCACCTCGTCTATCAGCCCGCGGAAGCTGAAGGCCTCAGGGGGCGATCGATAGTCTCCTCCCAGACCCAGCGGACGGGCCCCCACGGGCGGCAGGTACGAGCTGGACGCGGCGCTCGCGACCCGCACACCGTCCAGCCACAGAGACCAGTTGGACGCATCTCGCTCACATGCGATGTGGTGCCAAACGCCGGTGGTGATCGCGGAGGCGGGGATGGAGATGATGTTCCCTCGAGTGCCGTCCCCCACCACGCATTCGAGGTTCCCGTTGAAGACTCTGAGGTAGAAGATATCCCACCCGGCGCTGCCCTCGGTACTGAACAGGTACTTGGCAGGCCAGAACCGGTTGCCGAACCTCCGCCACGTCTCCATATCGTTGTCCTGCGCCACGCGCCAGGTGACATCAAGGCGGACCACGGCGTCCTCAACGTTCTCCGTGAGCTTCTCGAAGTCGAACTCCGGGGAATGAACTCCGATGATCGTCAGGCCCCGGTCTCCGTACTTTTCCTCCCATGCCCTCAGGTGGGGCAATGTTCGAATGCAGTTCACGCAGGTGTAGGTCCAGAAGTCGATCAGGACGACATTTCCGAGCGCGATTTCGGCCTCGACGGTTGTCGGCTCCGAGTTGATCCAGTTGGAGATGCCCGTTATCTCGGGCTTCAGAACGCTCCGCTCCGGGACGGCGTCCTCTGCAACGGCGGCCGTCCCGGATCCCGTAGCTCCTGAAGCCGGGTCAGCGCTTGCCGAATCACCGGAGGAACTTCCGCACGCCATCGCCACGAGCATCACCGCGCCGAGAGCAGCGAACACGCGGCGCCGGTTGACGATTCCAGTCAAGATCGGGACCAGGCCCATTACGACTCTCTTTCATATTTCTCAGGGCTAGCAGCCCGGCGTCCCGCCAGGCGCCAATGGCCCGGGCGGGCAGAGCGAAATTATCAGCGTCGGAGCTATCAGTTTCGCGTCGGTGAACTCAGGCAGTTCCGGTAACGCGTAGACGAGCGACTCTCTACCGGGATTACAGATCGGCCGCCGCCGTTGAACGCGGTGTCCGCTGTGCCCGGTCCGGGATCAGCGGCCGGCCGTTCAAATCGATGACCGCCTCAAGCGTTTTTCGGAAGTGCCTCTGGTAGTACGTCCGGAACCGGGCACAGGGACGCTTCATCTACGGCAGGCCCGCCGTTGAGTCGGTTCTCGATGCCCGTCATCTCGAACACTCGAACATATGGCCCGGACGCGCCCGGGCGCGCTGGCGTGCCGGGGGGCCATGCAAAAATGCCAGAACCGCTGTCCGCCGGATCACACGTTGACGCCCGGCCCGGGTCCGGCGACCGGTCAGGTCACTACCGGATATCCGAGGGCGTTGCCCCACTCCCGCCAGGAGGCGTCGTAGACCCGGACGTCCGGGTATCCCAGGAGTTTCAGGACCAGGAATTCGTGCGACGCACGAATACCGCCCTGTCAGTACGCCACGACCTTCTTATCCCGGGTCACCCCGTTCGCATCGAGCAACGCTTGTAGCTCGTCGGCGGGCTTTATAACCGGTACATCGCCTTCCGTGATGAATTTCTTCCACTCAAGGTGTACCGCGTTCGCAAGGCGACCGCCGCGCGCCGTCCCCCGTGAGTTCTCCCCGGACCATTCGGCGTCTGACCTGACGTCCAGCAGGACCGCTCCCGGGTCGGTGGTGCAGGCGAGCACGTCATCCTTATCCGAAAAGACCCCGGGAACCGGCCGGGAGGTGAACGTGACGGACGAGGGAGACGGCGTCTCCCGTGACAGCGGTTTGCCCTCGGCGAACCACTTCGGGAAACCGCCGTCTAGCACCTTTACGTCATCGTGGCCGTAATACTTCAGCGCCCACAGCAGCCGGGCGGCAACGTGATTCCCGTCCGAGTCGTACGCCACAACGGTGGTGTCATCGCCGATCCCGAGCGACTCCATCGTCAGGGCAAATGTCAGGGGATCCTGGATGTTCGGAGTACCGGCCAGGTCCTTGAAGTAGTGGTCTTTGTACACGACCGCGCCGGGGATGTGGAGACGGCTGTAGGCGTCCGGTAGATCCTGGTCTACGATCACCACCTTCGGGTCATCCAGGTGTTCGGCCAGCCAATCGGTGGTGGCCAGGAGTTCCGGGTGTGCGTATCCACGTTCCTCCGGAGGTTTGATGTCCTTGAAATCCGTTGTCACGGCGTTCTCCGATTCAGCGTGTTTAGGAATCCAGTCCCCGGCCTCTTGCGAGTCCCCGCGCGCAAAATAAATCGCCAGGTTGCGGTAATTTCACAGCTCCATCACACGTGCGGGCGACAGGCCGAGGATAGTAGCACGTAAGCCCGTATACAGGTCTTTGTGACAACTATCACGCTGTGCTAAAGTTTCCGGGCCGTCGCATATCAACGGAGCCATATTGCGTTTCCTCGTAGCCGGGCTGAACTACCGGACCGCCACAACGGAGCTCCTGGAGCGAGTGTCGGTTAGCCACTCCGCACTCCCCGTCCTTCTACTCCGGCTGCAACAACAGCTCGGAGAGACGCTGGTCCTTTCCACTTGCAACCGTACGGAGGTCTACACCACCGGTGGAGACCTCACGGATGGCGCCGCCGCGGACCCCTTCATCAGCACCCGGCCAGACGCCGGACAGGCCCGCGCTCGGCTGATGCAGATACTGGGCGAGATGTCCGGTCTCAATGAAGACGAACTCGCCCGGACCGCTTACGTGTATGAAGGCGATGACGCCGTACGACACGCCATACGCGTGACCTGCGGCCTGGACTCGATGGTCGTTGGCGAACACCAGATCGCCGGCCAGGTCCAGACAGCGCTCCGGGCGGCCGGCGAGGCGGGCTCGGTAGATACGCCTCTATCCCGGCTCTTCCATTTCGCCCTTCGCAGCAGCAGGCGTATTCGTAAGAAGACCGGTATCGGCCGCAACCGGATCACCATTAGTTCCATAGGCGTCCAGCTTGTTGAGCGGGCCATCGGGTCGCTTAAAGACAGGCGAGTCCTGCTGGTCGGGGCGGGTGAGACGGGCAAACTTGCGGCGCGGACCCTTGGCAGGATGGGCGCAGGCCGCCTGACCGTCGCCGGTCGCAACCGTGAACGCACGGAGCGAGTCGCTAAAGAGCTTGACGGAGACTGGGTGCTCAGGAGCGACCTCGTCCCGGCCATCGCAAATGCAGATGTCGTGATCTCGGCTACCGCCGCGAGCGAGGTCATCATCACCGCAGATATGGTGCGGGAGGCTATCCCGGGAAACCGTGAACCGTCCATCGTCATGCTTGACCTGGCGATGCCGCGAGATATTGACCCTGCCGTTGGTGACCTGCCGGGCGTGACCCTTTACGGGTTGCCGGACCTCCAGGCCATTGCGGACGAGCACCGCGCCGATCGTGCCGATGCAGCGGCTGAGGCGGAGGTGCTGATCGAGCGGGAAATCCCGAGATTTAACGAGTCACTCACCGCACTCGCCACCGAGCCGGTTATACGGGCGCTAGGCGCTCACGCCGAAGCGATACGGCTTAAAGAGCTGGAGACCGGCCTGCGGCGCCTGCCGGACCTGAGTGACGAGCAGCGCGCCATCATCGAGTCGATGACGAAGTCCGTCGTCTCGAAGATTCTTGCCGATCCGATCACGTTTCTCCGGACCCGCGATGACGAAGAAGCGGCGAGCGCCGTGTCCCGCCTGTTCGACCTGCCCGAGATCCCGGGAGTCCCGGAACTGGAAGCCGACCCGGAGATCGAGGCGGCCGAGTCGCCGGAGGGCGACGACCGCTAGCCCGTCCACGTAGAATCACCCGGCGTGGAAGATTCCAGCACACCGTCCTGAAACCCCTGAGTCTGACCGACAGGTGATCACACTTGGATACGACCCGCTCGCAAGAGTTATTTGCCCGCGCCCGCAAGCTCATTCCCGGGGGCGTCAACAGCCCAGCGAGGGCCTGGACATCCGTCGGCGGCACGCCGCTGTTCTTCAACCGTGCCAAGGGCTCCCGGATCTGGGATGAAGACGGCAATGAGCTGATCGATTACGTGTGCTCATGGGGTCCGATGATCCTGGGTCACGGCCACCCGGCCGTGCTATCCGCTGTCCAGGAGGCGGCGGCCCGTGGCACAAGCTACGGCGCTCCCACCGCCGCAGAGGTCCGCATGGCGGAGCTTGTTACCGGGGCTGTGCCGTCTATCGAGATGGTGCGTTTTGTATCCTCTGGCACAGAGGCCACCATGTCTGCGCTCCGGCTGGCGCGGGCGTATACCGGTCGCAACAAGATCATGAAATTCGTGGGCGGGTATCACGGTCATGTCGACGCCCTGCTCGTGTCCGCCGGTTCGGCCGCCGCCGCTCCGCTGGAATGTCCCCGCTCGGCTGGTGCCCCGCTGCCGCGCTTGTCGGCTCTGATCCGTCCCACGTGAAACGTTGCCGTTCCGGTCCGCGAACATGTCGTTTTGTAGGCCCGCCGCAACGCTGGGGGACAACTCCATCCTCTCCAACAGGCTTGGTAGTAGCTGCTACGCCATTGCCTGCCCGTTTGCGAGCTCCGCGCGGCGGGTGAGGTAGCTTTGAACCGTGTCAACATTCCCCTGAGTGAGTCGCTGGATCGGCCAGTCAAGGACTGGGCTGTCATGAGGAACCTCATGAATCCTAACCGGCAGGCCTCCGACGTCTTCCAGATCCGGCGGCGCCCCCCTTGCCTCGCCGTACGTGGACCGCGCCCGCGTGAAGGTCGACGTCCTCCCAGTCCAAAGCCAGCGCCTCGCCGCCGCGGAGGCC
>JADFQR010000116.1 GCA_022561735.1 Chloroflexota bacterium
GTAGGCGGTGACCGATCTCCCACGGGCCGAAAGGGGCCGCGCTGCGACAAGGCCGTCCCCGCCGTTGTTGCCCGGACCGACGAGCACCAGCGCCGGACCGCTCCCCGCTGTGGGCAGGAGATCTCGCAGGGCATCAGCGATGGCGCGGCCGGCGTTTTCCATCAAGCTGTCGAGCGAGACCCCGGCCTGAACAGCCGCACGCTCGATCTCCTGCATCTGCCGCGCGTTGACTATCTTCATCGGGGTTTCATCCCTGCGCCGGCCCTTTATCTGATTCTGCGGTTTTGGCCGTTACAGCCACAACACTGGCGATGGCGAATTCCCGGGAATGGGAAAGGCTGATCGCGATACGCACGATTCCCATCCTCTCGGCGCGCGCCTTTGCCCGGTTGTGGAGGACGATCTCGGGCGCACGCCCGCGCTTGCGCTGGACCTCAATATCACGCCATCCAACGCCGCGCACGCCGGTACCAAGCGCCTTCATCACCGCCTCCTTGGCGGCGAAACGGCTGGCCAGTTGCGGCGCGCGCCCGCGGCAGTAGGCCTGTTCACCCGGCGTGTAGATCTTGTCCAGAAATCTCCGGGGATAGCGCGAGAACGTGAGCTTGATCCGCTCTATCTCGATGATGTCAATGCCGACGTACAACCTGAGCCCGTTCCCTGTTCCACTTAAGGAATCATTCCTGTCTGGATGTCCCCACGGACCCGTCCGGGGCGAAATCCCGGCTTCATCAGCTTTGCCGCCGCCTGATGAAACTGTGGCCGAAGTGACCGGGCGATTATAGATTGCCGTGCGATCCCCCAACGGGTGACTTCGCGTGCCGGGGAAACGGTCTGTCCAGACAGGCGACTCGCGATGCTCACCTGCGAAAACGCTGCAAGCGTGGCCCGGAACGCGAAAACCGGGCGCGCCATGACAGATAATTCGATATCCGGCTGTCCGGAACATCGTCTGGATGTCGCGACAGCCGATAATTAATGCAGGACAGTTTCCAGCACGCCCGGCAACGCAAGATACGCCGGCAACGCCATATACGCCCGGCAACGCCATATACGGAGGACCCCCATTCCTGAAAAGAAGATCGCCCGGCGCATAGACGGAAAGGCGATTGCCGAGAAGGTCCGGGCTGAAGTGGCTATGGACGTCCGGGAATGGATCGCGGCAGGCAACCCGCAACCGGGACTGGCTGTAGTCCTTGTGGGGGATGACCCTGCGTCCGCGACCTATGTTCGAGGCAAGGAAAGGGCGTCGGTTGAGGTTGGGATGAGGTCGGAGACCCGCAACCTTCCGGCAGACGTGACACAGGATGAACTTCTCGGAGTGATCGAGGAGTTGAACGCGGATGACCGGATTACCGGCTTCCTGGTGCAACTTCCATTGCCGGATCACATCGACGACGACACCATCCTCCACGCCATCGACCCTGTGAAAGACGTCGACGGCATACATCCTTTCAACCTGGGGCTGCTCCTCGGCGGAACTCCCCGGCTTGCCCCGGCTACCCCGAGCGGCATCTTGAGGCTGCTCGCCGAGGAGGGTGTGGACACGAAGGGGAAACACGTGGTGATCTGCGGCCGCAGCAACATCGTCGGCCGTCCGCTTGCCGCACTTCTGCTCCGGCGCGGCGTTGCTGGCGGTGACGCGACGGTCACCGTGTGCCACTCCCGGACCCGGGATCTCGGCTCATACACCATCCAGGCTGACATCCTGGTCGCTGCGATGGGCGTTCCGGGATTGATCACAAAAGAGATGGTCAAGCCGGGAGCTGTTGTGATCGACGTTGGGACGGTGCGCGTCGATGACCCGTCCCGGGAGCGCGGATGGCGGCTCGCGGGCGACATCGCCCTTGATGTTCGCGAGGTGGCGTCCCTGCGGACTCCGGTGCCCGGAGGTGTGGGGCCAATGACGATAGCCATGCTGCTGAAAAACGTCATGACGGCAGCGCGACTCGTGGCCGTCCGCGCCCCTTGATGGCGTGACGAATCAAACGTGGAGAGGGCCTGCGGCGGGCAGCGGGAAATCCCGGGGCCGTATAGTAAGATAGCCGCCGCCGCAGGGGCATCCGGTCTGGTGTCGCCTCGGCGAAATTATGGGTCCGGCCGCCCTTCAAGAGAATCGGGCCGGACACGTCCCCGGCCTGGAGGTCGAACGATCGTTCAAAGCAAAGCAAAGACGCCTTCCCCGTCAAAACAGAAGGGGAAGGCGCAGAAACAGGAATTCGTCGATCTGTACCGGCAGATGTACCTGATACGTCAGTTCGAAGAGGTGTGCGGTGAGATGTACACCCGCGGTTTAATCCGCGGGTTCCTGCACCTTTACATCGGCCAGGAAGCGATAGCCGTCGGATCGATCTCTCAGCTTCAGCCGCAAGACTACATCGTCACCCACTACCGGGACCACGGCCACGCGCTGGCGCGCGGCCTTGACCCCAACCGCGCCATGGCGGAGCTCTTCGGCCGTGTTGATGGCCTGAGCAAGGGTAAGGGCGGGTCGATGCACCTGTTCGACGCTGAGAAGGGATTTATGGGCGGCCACGCCATCGTCGGCGGACAATTCCCACTCGCCGCCGGGCTCGCGCTCTCGCACAAGTACAGGAAGACGGACGGCATCTGTCTCGTGTTTTTTGGCGACGGCTCCACCAACCAGGGCACATATCACGAGGTGATGAACCTGGCTGCGGTCTGGAAGCTGCCGATGCTATTTTTGCTTGAGAACAACCTGTACGGCATGGGCTCAAGGTTTGACCGGGTTCGTGGCGGTGGCGAAGACTTTTACCCGGGCGCGGCGATGTACGGTATCGAGCACACGGCTGTTGTTGACGGCATGGATGTGCTGGCCGTGAGGGAGGCGACCAGGGTCGCTATTGAAGGCATACGGGCGGGCAAGGGCCCGGCGTTCATCGAGGCCAAGACGTTCCGCTTCCAGGGACACTCGATGGCGGACCCGGTCAAGTACCGTGATAGCGCCGAGACCGCCTCATGGGAGGCGCGCGATCCCATCGTGACCTTCCCGCGGGATCTGCTGGCGCAGGAGATCATGGACGAGGCTGAACTTGAACAGATACGCGCAGACGTTGAGGCCCAGGTAGCGGAAGCGGTCAAGTTTGCCGAAAATAGCCCGTTTCCCCCGGACGAAGAGCTTCACACGGATATTTACGCGTAACGGCGCCGCACGCGGAGGGAACGGCGACCAGACTTCCCCGGCGAAAATCGGAGCGTTGAGATTATTGAATGACTGAGATTACCTTCAGACAGGCGCTCCAACGTGGTTTGCGGGAAGCGCTTGACGCTGACCCGGATGTGTTCCTCATGGGGGAGGACATCGGGAAGTACGATGGCGCTTACGCCGTTACGCAGGGCCTCCTGGAAAAGTACGGACCGGAACGGATTCGTGACACCCCGATATCCGAGGCGGCGTTCGTGGGCGCCGGCGTGGGGGCCGCCGTTGCCGGGTTGCGGCCGGTGGTTGAGCTGATGTCAATGAGCTTCTCGCTCGTGGCGATGGACCAGATCGTCAATATGGCGGCCAAGATCCGGTACATGTCTGGGGGGCAGGTAAAGGTTCCGATGGTGCTGCGCGCCCCGACGGGCGGCGGTGTCCAGCTCGGGGCGACCCACTCCCAGTCATTTGAGAACTGGTATGCGTCAACCCCCGGCCTGAAGGTAGTTACGCCGTCCACCCCGTACGACGCCCTCGGCCTCTTGAGAAGCTCCATAGAGGACGACAACCCGGTAGTGTTCGCCGAGCACGCCCTGCTTTACGGGGTGCGCGGCGAGGTACCGGATGAAGAGTATCGAGTGCCGATCGGTGTCGCTGACATAAAACGCTCCGGTACTGACATCACGATGGTCGGCTGGGCGCACGGCATAGTGACGCTGTTGGACGCAGCGGAGAAGCTGTCCGAGACGGGCGTGAGCGCTGAGGTGGTCGATCTCCGAACGCTGCGGCCGCTGGACATGGACACCGTCGTGGAGTCGGTCGAGAAAACGGGCAGGGCGCTGGTGCTGGACGAAAACTGGCGCACAGGCGGGTTTGGCGCGGAAATAGCCGCCGAGATCGGGTATCGATGTTCCGATTACATGGACGGACCGGTGGCCCGCGTAGGCGGCGCTGACGCCCCGGCGCCGTACTCCCGGCCGCTTGAGCAGCTTGGCATCCCCCAGACCAGCTGGGTGATCGACGAAATCGAGAAAATCTACGGTCTCTAGGGAATACCCAAAATGTCCCGTCTCCCACCGGGAGAGGGGTACGGTGAGGGAGAGGTCTCATCGTAGAAACGCACCTGCATACGGTTTGAACTAGTTACCCGGGACGCTGTGACGCGCCCCCAGACCACGCTTCCCAACACCGCAAATATCGCCGCACGCGGTCGACCGGCACGCAACTGCCGGGAAAGGGTCCCGGATTGATCACCGAAGTCGTTATGCCCACGATGGGCGCCGACATGACTGAAGGCACCGTCGTCAAGTGGCTCAAATCCGAGGGCGACGAGGTCGCTCGCGGAGACATCATCGCCGAGATCGAGACGGACAAAACGGTCGTCGAGATGGAGGCATATGGCTCCGGTCTTCTTCGCAAGATCGTGATCGACGAAGGCGTCATGGTGCCCGTCGGCGATGTCATCGCTTACCTGGGTGACGCGGACGACGCTATCCCGGAAACGGCCGGAGCGGCGGCCGACGCCACGCCCGCGGTCGCCACCGCCGCAGAAACACCGGTCGCGACAGCGCCGGTGGCAGTGGCGGCGGCTCCCTCCGGCTCGGGCCGCATAAAGGCGTCTCCGGTCGCTCGCAAGATCGCAATCGAACGCGGTATAGACCTGGCGACGGTGACCGGTACCGGGCCAGGGGGGCGAATCACCCGCGCTGATGTTGAAGGCCTGTCGGCGACCCCGGCGCCTGCTTCAACTGCGGTTGCGCCGGCCGCTCTATCGCTGGCCTCCGCCCCTGAAGTCACGCTGAGCGGAGACGATATCCCGCTGTCAGCCATGCGGCAGGCGATCGCACGCGTCACCGTCCGAAGCAAGACCGAGAACCCGCACTACTACGTTGACCTGTCTATCGACATGACCCAGGCGATGTTGCTCCGCCAGGGCCTGAACGAGGAGATCGGCGAGGCCGGGCCGCGTGTCAGTGTGAATGACATGATCATCCGGGCCTGCGTGAAGGCGATCATCAAGTACCCCAAGT
>JADFQR010000117.1 GCA_022561735.1 Chloroflexota bacterium
CGGCGTCACCATCCCTGGTTCGCTCGGCGTCGTGTTGTCTCGCAACGTCGTGCATGCGGCCTTCATGCTGCTGCTCGCGCTCCTGGCGGTGGCCGGGATATTCCTCGTCGCTGTTGCAGAGTTCCTGGCCCTCGCCCAGATCCTGATTTACGGCGGGGCCGTGACCGTCGTAGTCCTCTTCGCCATCATGCTGACCCGCACGGACTCCCAGCCGCGCGCTGACCACAGCCAGAGGCCGCTGGCGATACTGGCCGCCGTGGGCGTGTTCGCATTGCTCGTGGTGACGTTTTTATCGAGCGATATCGCCACTGTTCAATCGACGACGGGAGTCGGCACAGAAAGCGATACCGCGTTTGAGGCGCTGGGGCTCGCGCTGTTCACAGACTGGGCCATCCCGTTTGAAATGGCCTCACTTGTGCTGCTTGTGGCGTTGATCGGGGCAATCATGCTGGCGCGTAACGTTGAGGACGGCGAGTAGTACAGATGCTTGAGCTTGTCCACTTCCAGATCCTCAGCGCCGCGCTCTTCAGCATCGGCATATTCGGGGTCCTCGCGCGTCGAAGCGCGGTACTGGTCCTGATCTCGGTTGAACTTATGCTCAACGCCGTCAACATCAACCTGATCGGCGTTGCCGCGTTCTCAGACCGGCCCGCTGATGAGCGCGTGTTTGGCCAGATCCTTGTTGTGTTTATCATCACCATCGCCGCCGCCGAGATCGGACTTGCGCTTGCTATCGTGCTGCGCGTTTTCCGCAACCGCGGGTCCGCCAACGTGGATGATCTAGACCTGATGAAGTGGTAACGGTGTGCATCGGTTGGGACGCAGGCTGGGATTCAAGTCGATGCGCCGTTATACGGCAGGGGAGGCGACGTTAGGTGGGAACTGACGTCGCGTTTCTCGCGCCCGTCATCCCGGCGATAACGTTCGCCGTAATCCTGGTCACCGGCCGGCGTGTTCCCGGCATCGCTCCGTACCTGTCGATAGCCGCCATCCTGGCGTCCGTTGTCGTGTGGGTCATCGTCCTGCTGGCGTTCCTTGAAGACGGCGCCGGGACCCGTTCGATCGAATGGTTCTCCGTCGGCGGTTTTGAGTTCACCTGGGGCACGACCGTCGACGAAATATCTATCGTGATGCTGGGTCTCGTTTCGTTCGTCGCTCTCGGCATCCAGGTGTACTCACTTGAGTACCTGCACGACGAGCCTCGCCTGTGGTGGTACTTCGCCGTCCAGTCGCTGTTCGTAGCCGCCATGATGACCCTCGTCCTCGCAGACAATCTCCTGTTGCTCTACCTTGGCTGGGAGCTGGTCAGGTTGGGCTCCTACCTGCTCATCGGCTTCTGGTGGGAGCGGAGATCGGCGGCTGAGGCGGCGAAGAAGGCGTTTGCGACCACGCGTATCGGTGACGTGGCGCTGCTTATCGGCTTCATCCTACTGTTCCGGGCCGCCGGAACGTTCGACATCTCCACGATAAAAAGCCTCGCCAGCGCGGGCCTGATCGACAGCACAGAACTCACCTGGGCGATGATATTGATCTTCGCCGGCGCGGCGGGCAAATCCGCGCAGGTGCCGCTGCACGTCTGGTTGCCGGACGCAATGGAAGGGCCGACTCCGGTCAGCGCGCTCATCCACGCCGCGACGATGGTCGTTGCCGGTGTCTACCTGATCGTCCGCCTGTTCCCGATCTACGAACTGGTCCCGGACGCCCTTGACCTGATCGCCGTGATCGGGCTCCTGACGGCCCTCATGGCCGGTGTTATGGCGCTTGCCATGACGGACCTCAAGCGGATACTGGCGTACTCCACCATTAGCCACCTCGGGTTCATGATGCTCGCGCTTGGCGCGGGAGCGCCGGGCGTGGCAATGTTCCACCTGCTCGCCCACGCCTTTGCCAAGGCGAGCCTCTTCCTCGCCGCCGGGAGTATCAGCCACGGCACCGGCGAGACCGATATCCGGCGGATGGGCGGATTATGGCGGCGAATGCCGTATACGACGGTCATGTTCTGGATCGGCGCTCTCTCGCTTGCCGGGCTTCCGTTGTTATCCGGGTTCTTCTCCAAGGACGAGATACTGCTCGTCGTCCACGACGGCCGTCTCAACAACGCCTTCCTGGTGGTCACGTTTGTGGCCGTGGCGTTCAGCGTGCTCTACACCGGCCGAATGCTGTACCGCGTGTTCCTCGGTGAGTTGCTGCCGGGGAACGAGGACGCACACGAGCCTGGCATACGCATGTGGGCGCCGATCGGTGTTTTTGCCGCATTTGCGGCAGGTCTCGGCCTTCTCGCCTTCGAGTGGGGCGATGGCTACCCGGGATTCGTGTCATGGGTATCCGGGTCCGGGGAAGGTTTCCACATAAATTGGTCGATCACCGGGGCGTCGATCGTGATCGTGTTCGCCGGGCTGTACCTGACATGGGCCGTCTACGTGCAGCGGCGGCTCTCGGCCTTTGTCATCCGGCGCAGGCTCGGATTCCTGGCGACACTGGCGGAGCGAAAGTTCTATTTTGACGAGGTCTACCAGTGGGCCATCGACAACGCCATCCTGCCCCTGTCCCGTCTCACCGCCCTGATCGACCGCGCCCTCGTGAACGACATCGGCGTGGACGGCCCGGGCAAGACGACCCGCTGGAGCGGCGGCATGCTCCGGTATCTACAGACCGGCATGGTCTACAACTACGCCCTTGGAATGGTGATCGGCGCAGTGGTCCTGGCCGTTCTCTGGTGGTCTCTCTAGCCTATGACTGGACTCGACGATCGCGTACTGAGCCTGCTGGTGGTGCTGCCCTTTGCGGCGGCGCTGGCGCTCATCCTGTGGCCCGCCGACCAGATCAGGCGCATGAAATGGTTCGCCGCGGGGGTCGCCTTCGCCACCTCTGTGCTCGTCGCATGGGTGCTGCTGCGCTTTGATTACACCGATGGCGCCCAGTATCAGTTCATAAGCGAGACCGCATGGCTGGATCAGCTGGGCATCGGTTTTGACCTTGGCGTTGACGGCATCGCCGTGGCGATGCTGGCTCTCACCGGGATAGCGTTCCCCGCAGCCATCTTGATCGGCTGGAACGTGGACGCTCGCAGCAAAGATTACCTGGTGCTGCTCAACCTGCTCGTCGGCGGCGTCTACGGAACCTTCGCATCGCTCGACCTGTTCTTCCTTTTCTTCTTCTACGAGATAGCGGTACTCCCCATGTACCTGCTCATTGCGTACTGGGGCTCGAGCACCAGTTTCCCGCGCTTCACGCGGCTCAAGGAATACAGCGCCATGAAGCTGGTGTTGTTCCTCGTGGGCGGCAGCGTGCTGGTCTGGATCTCGATCATCGCGATGTTCGCCGAGGCTGGCCTCGGCACCTTCAACCTGATCGAATTGCAGGCGTTCGAGTTCGACACGTCGTTCCAGAAATGGGTATTCCCGTTGCTGATGATCGGGTTCGGACTGCTTGGCGGGTTGTGGCCGCTGCACACCTGGTCTCCCGACGGCCACGTCTCTGCGCCGACTTCGGTAAGCATGCTCCACGCCGGGGTGCTGATGAAGCTGGGCGCGTTCGGGATCATCAGGGTCGGCATACAGACCATGCCGGAGGGCGCGGAAGCGTGGGCGCCGTTACTGCTCGGGCTGGGGGCCGTCAACGTCATATATGGCTCGATCGCGGCGATGGCGCAGACTGACCTTAAATACGTGATCGGCTACTCGAGCGTTAGCCACATGGGCTACGTGTTCCTCGGGCTAGCAACGTTGAACACCCTGGGCGTCACCGGCGCCGTCCTGCAGATGTTCTCCCACGGCATCATGACCGCCCTGATGTTCACGCTGGTCGGGGCCATATACCAGTCAACCCACACGCGGGACATCGGCATCCTCAACGGGCTGGCACGCGTCATGCCGCTCGGCGCGTTCTTCTTCGCCGTGGCTGGATTCGCGTCGCTCGGGTTGCCCGGCTTTAGCGGATTTGTGGCCGAGTTGCTCGTATTCCTGGGGCTGTTCAAGACCTACCCGTGGGTCGGCGCACTGGCCGTCATCGGGGCCGGCATCACGGCGGTCTACACGCTGCGGCTCATGGCAAAGGTGTACTTTGGCGAGACGGACCGGCGCTGGGAGGGGTTGCCCGATCTCAAACTAAACGAGAAGCTGGTAGCCGGGGCGCTCGCGCTGACCTTGCTCATCGTCGGGCTCGCGCCGTTCTATCTCATCGACGTGATCCGTGAGGGTGTCCGGCACATCCCTGTGGTGACGAGTTGAACATCAACTTCGCGCTGCTGGTTCCAGAGTACGTCCTGGTCGGCGTTGCGTTTGCCGTGTTGACGGCCGATTTCCTGCTTCCGCGACGACATCGTTTCAACCTGTCGTGGCTGGCGGCCGGGGGGCTCGTGGCGAGCGCCGTGATCGCGCTTGTGTACCGGTGGGACAGGTCCGAGACCCTGTATGACGGGCTGTTTATTGCGGACAATTTCGGCCTCTTTTTCTTTGTCTTCCTCACCGTCCTTACAGCCGTGATCGTCCTCGTGTCACACGACTACGTTCGCCGCCATGTGACGCAGCCCGGCGAGTTCTACGCCTTCATGGTGTTCGCCGCGGTCGGCATGGTCGGCATGGCGCAGGCTGGCGAGCTGTTGACGGCGTACGTCGCGCTTGAACTGCTGAGCTTCAGTCTTTACGTCCTGGTGGCTTATCACCGTCAGGATGCGTTCAGCAATGAAGCCGGGGTCAAGTACATCGTGCTCGGCGCGTTCTCTTCCGCCATCTTGCTTTACGGGATAAGCATGGTCTGGGGCGCCACCGGCACGACTTACTACGCCGGGATCTCCGAGCACCTCGCCCTCAACGGGGGAAACCTGGACCCGACCATGATCCTGGGGATGGCGCTCATCCTGGCCGGACTGGGGTTCAAGGTGGCCGCCGCCCCGTTCCACATGTGGGCCCCGGACGCCTACCAGGGCGCGCCGACCCCGGTGACGGCGTTCCTGGCGGTCGCGTCAAAGGCTGCTGCATTCGCCTTGATCCTGCGATTGTTCACACAGGGACTGATGCCCGCGCTGCCGGAGTGGCAGGTACTGGTCGCCGTGCTGGCGGTGGCCACAATGGTCGTGGGCAACCTTGTCGCCATCGTTCAAAGCAACATCAAGCGCATGCTGGCCTACTCCAGCGTGGGGCAGGTTGGGTTCCTGCTCGTTGGTGT
>JADFQR010000118.1 GCA_022561735.1 Chloroflexota bacterium
CGGGTGTGGACTGCATCTCATGGGGCCCGGCGGACCTGAGCTTTGACCGCGAGGCTAACCCGCATCACCCGTTGTCGGTATCCGACGACGCCTGTGTGGAGTACGCGATCAAGGCGCTTGAGGGCACGGGCGCAAAGCTGATGATCCGCAACTATGACTGGAACCTGCGGGAGAAGTACATCGGCATGGGGGCGACGGTCCTCCTGGAAAGCCCGAAGCCGTAGGGCATCAGCATGAACTCCTGGCCTGAACGCAACGCGACGTTTGATCGCGAGCGTTCGGGCCCGGAGATCGCCGGTCTGGATCATCGATTTCGACGAGCCGGTACGGTTTTCGAGACGATTGCCTGGCCGTATCCCGGCTACGCGATCACCTTGAAGTCGTACGACGTGGTGTTCGTCTCGCCGCGCTCAAAGCGGTCCATGCGGAGCGCCGAGATATCCACGGTCTTTGCCTCGCCGTCCAGTATCAACTCCGCCATTACCGTGCCGACGGCCGGGGCGAGCTTGAAGCCGTGGCCGCTGAAGCCGGTGCAGATGTAGAGGCCGTCAACGCCGCGCACCCGGTCGATCACCGGATGCAGGTCCGGCGTGGAGGTGTACAGGCCGGCATAGCCGGTGAAGAACTCTGCGCCGGCGATTCCGGGCAGTCGTTTTGAAAGGCGGAGCCACACGTCTTCCAGGTGATCCATGCTCGGCCGAGGGTTGTACGTGTCAGGGTCGGCCGTTTCTTCCCGGTTGCCATTGCCGACCAGGGTCAGGTCTGCGGCCTCGGGCCGGAAGTAGGTCATGTTGGCCATGTCTGCGCCGCCCGGGTGAAATGGCAGCTCATCCAGATCCCGCCGGAGCAGGAACACCTCGTGCCGCGTGGCTTCCAGCGGCAGGTCGATTCCGATTCCCGCGAGGAAGGGCTTTGACCAGGGTCCGGTGGCAATGATGGCGGTATCGGTCGCGTAACGCTCTTTGACGGTTGACACCGCCACTACGCGGTCGTTCTCGATCTCGACCGTGGTCGCGGGCGTTTCCAGTAGCACCGTTGCGCCCAGTTCGCGGGCGCGCGTCGCGTATGCCAGCCCGGTGCCGGAAGGATCGGCGTGGCCGGATCGCGGCTCCCATGCGAAGGCCTCTCCGTCGAACCTCGCAAAGGCCGGCGCAAGCTCGCCCGCATCTTCACGCGACACGATCCGGGTGTCGATTCCGATACGTTGTTGCAGCTTGATGTTGTGGCGCAGGCCATCGATCGCATTTTCCGGCACGAACACCATGTAGCCGGTGCGGACGAACCCGACATCACCGCCACCGACGATCTCGGTGAAGTTCTCGAATGTCTTGAGCGACTCCCAGGCGAGAGCGGCGTTCACCTCGGTGGAGTAGTGCATCCGGATGGCGCCGGATGAGCGTCCTGTGGAGCCCGCGCCAAGTGTGGTGCGTTCCAGCAAAACGGGCCCCTGGACGCCACGTGCGACCAGGTTGAAAAGGATGCTTGTGCCCATGACGCCGCCGCCGATGACGACGGCGTCAGTCGTTACGGTCAAGGCCGCGTGACTCCGTTCCAACCCCTGTTGGGTTCAGCGCCATACTCAGGGTCGCAACTTACCACCGCATTACGGCAGCGTCGAGGCGGCAGGGCGTTCGCCGGTTAGCCAGCGGTAGCCACTTCACCTTCGATAGCCGTCGTCTTGACCGGAAGGCTGGTCAGGGAGCTGAGCTCAGCGATGATTCCGGACGGATCGTCCGCCCCGTGGCCCTGGACGCACAAAATCTCATCGATATTGAAGCGTGAAGCAGCGTCTGCGATGCCCGCAGGGATCGTCTCGGCCTCGATCAACTGCGTTTCGGACTGGACGCCGCGTGAACGGTAAACCATCAGGCATCTGACCAGGCCGGAACGTGCCCGAGAGCGCCCGGTTTCGTCATCGGGCGTTAACACCCTTACGAAAACGAGATAGGCGTCTTCAGGCACAGCGGCTCTGACCGATTCGTAGGCGTTGCTGGCTGCTGCGGTTGAGTCGACGGGTATGAGGACTCTGGTTGCCATGTCAAACTCCCGTGCGTTGTGTGCTTGCCGGCCTGAAGGACTCCGGCCCGGGGTGACCGCAAGGCCCAGACGAGGCAGTCTCCGATAGGCCGATAACGTAAATCAGAGTTCAGGCGCGCGTCAACCGTTCATATGCAACCAGACCTGGCAAAAGACGACGAATATCGTCACATAACGGGGTTCACGTCACCAAAATGCTTGTCTGCATCAGCGCACTGTGGCTCTGACCGGCCGAAGGGCCTTCCCGGCGCGTCCGGATGCCGGGTCAGCGAACAGTTCCGGCGACGCCGGTAAACGGGCGGCGGCCGAGTTCTGATTGACGGCGGACGGCGCCTCATCGACCGGTCCCGGCTTTCCCGAGACTTCCAGAGCGCCGATCAGTCGCCGGTGAGAAGGTCCATCAGGCGGACTTCTGTGTCAGGCCGGAACGCTGCGATGGCGAACCAGAACTCGGCTCCGTGGACAACGGCCTCTAACTGAGTGCCGAAAAGCGCGCCATCCGTCGCCCTGCCAAATTTGTTCCATGTCGTGCCGGTTTCGTCATCGGTAATGTTCCCGTCTTCATCGGCGGTGAACGTGAGGACCTGGCCAGCTACGTTCCGGAAGAAAACGGTCGTAGACCCGGAGGTCTGGAAATTATGGCCCCGTGTGCTGGTGCGGAACGCTGATTCGGTGCCGTCATCGTAAAAGATCACGATCTCCTGGCCTCCAACGTTGTCGTTCACGATCGGCTGGATAGCGAGCGAGCGAAACGGGTAGGCGATAGATTCACCGCCGAGTTCAAAGGCCGCGACGCGGTCAACGGGCTGGAGTGTGAGGTCGAACGCCCCGGTGAAGAAGCTCGGCAGCGCCCCGGCGACGTCATACCCGGAATACGGAGGGTCATCGTAAGTCCGGTTCTCAGCGATATCCTTCCCGGAGATCGCGTGGATGGTGCCGAGTGTTGGCCGAAGCAGCACCTTTCCTTCAGGGAACTCCTCGACGAAATCCCGCCAGCCGACGATCGAGCTCGGCAGGAAGGTCAGTCTTGTTCCGGCAAACTCGCCGATCACGCCCTCCCCTGTGATCTGCTGCCACCAGGTCTGTGTCTGGCGGTCGTACATCACCAGGTCCGTCGAGGCGATCCATCCGGTAGTGCCAAAGTCCAGTACGCGGCCCTCGTGATTCCCTGAGAAGGCAATAGAGCTGTTACACAGCGGGCAGAACGTGACGGTCACCGGCTCCCCGCCGATCACGTCATTCACGATCTCGTGCCACATCAAGATCGAAAGCGGGTAGGCCCTTGCGTCTCCGTTAATGTTGACCAGGATGACCGGCTCCTCCGGCCGGAGATAATCCGGGGCGGCGCTTGCCGGGGCGAACAGGGGCGTATCGATGGACGGGATGCCGTCCCTGTTGATCAGGCCAGACGGCTTCGTGAAAAGACCGACCTTGAGGTCCGGGACGAACTTCGTGATGTCGGTGTCCCAGCCTTCCAGGACGCGCGCCTGAAGCCAGCCATCCCTGATCTGCTCGGCGATCGTACCCTCGGGGGTCGGGCGCAGCTTGATCCTGGGACCGTCGTCGGCCGCGGGCTCTGGCGGGGGCGTGGGTAAGACCGATAAAGCCGGGGCCGAAACAGGCGAAGGGACAGATGAAGGGGCGGCGCTCCCGGAAGGCCCGGGATTCAACTCGGCGTCGCCTCCCGAGCTGCACGCGACCGCGATCGCCGCCACGATGGTAGTAGCGCCGTAAAGGGCGATCCGCTTCGGTGTCATATGCCGCATCGCATTTTCCTGGAATCGGCTCTCGGAGGGACCCTTCATAGGTTCAGGGGAACCCGGTACGAGGCGCAGGTGGTTGTTACCCGGTCTCGAGTGTCAGCATTTCAACGGACCCTCTAATCACCGTGTCCGGACTGAACGCGGCCCACGCGAACCAGAAATGGGCGGCGTGGACGACCGGTTCAAGCCGGGCCCCCTCAAGCTCGCCTTCAAGCGCTTTGCCGAACTTGTTCCACGTGGACCCGGTCTCGTTGTCCTTGATCACCCCGTCTTCCAGCGCGAACGTGAGAACCAGGTCGTCGACAGTTCGCTTGAACAGGGTTGTTGACCCGGATTTGGAGAAATTACCGCTCCTCCCGGTGAATGCTGACTCGGTCCCATCATCAAAGAACACGGTGATCGGAATCTCGCCGATGACGTCGTTAACGACCGGCTGCTCGGCCAGGAAGTTGAACGGGTAGGCCACTTCCTGGTCGCCGAGGGCGACCGTGGCAACGCGCTCCATCGGAAGCAGCCGGCCGTCAAGCGGCCCATCGAATAAGAAGGGCGAACTATTGATGCTGTCGTACCCGGCGTAAGGGGGCAGGTCATAGTTCCGAGCCAGCGACCTGCCGGTGACGGAATGGCGTTCCGTTATCGTGGGCCTGAGCAGTACCTGCCCGTCCGGGAAGCTGGTGCTGAAATCTGACCACGCGGTGATCGACACCGGCAGGAAATCGAGCTGGGTGCCGGAGTGAGTTCCGATCAAGCCGCGGCCCGTTATCTGCTGCCAGAGTGACTCGGTCTGGCGGTCGTACATGATCAGGTCACTGTTCTGCAGAAATCCGGATACGCCGAACTCCAGCACCGTACCGTCCTCCAGCGTGCGGGGGAACACGAGGGAGGTGTTGCAGAGCGGGCAGAAGGTTATGGTGACCGGTTCATCCCCCACCACGTCGTTCACGATCTCGTGCCACATCATGATCGATAGCGGATATGCCCGCACGTCATCGTTCAGATCAAGAACGATCACCGGCTCGTCCGCTCGCAGGTAAGAAGGCGCTTCAGAAACGGGCGAGAAGCGCGGGGCGTCGATAGAGCCGATACCGTCGCGCGGGACGCCGCCGGACAGGATGTTGCCGACATCCAGGTCATCAGCGAAACGCGTCAGGTCTGTTTTCCATCCGCTTTGCACCAACCTGCTGGCGAAAGCGCGCTCGGCCGGCCCGAGCTGTGCAAGCAGGCCATCTTCAGAAGAGACGGTCGCCGGGGTCGGTATTCCGGACAGAACTGGCGTTGGGGCGATGGAGCTGCCGGGGGAGACCGTTGTCGCTGGACTCAGAGTTGAGTTGGAGTTGGGCTGTGCTGCGTCAGAGT
>JADFQR010000119.1 GCA_022561735.1 Chloroflexota bacterium
TACGTGAGCGCCGGCTCCTCGGCGATGCCCCACAAGCGCAACCCGGAGCTCTGCGAGCGTATCTGCGGACTGGCCCGGCTCGTACGCGGGCACACCGTCACGGCCCTCGACAACGTCGCCCTGTGGCACGAACGGGACATAAGCCACTCCTCGGCAGAGCGGATGATCCTCCCGGACTCGTCGCTCGCGGTCGATTACATCCTTGACCTGTTCACCGGCGTCATCCGGAACATGCGGGTGTTCCCGGAGCGCATGATGGCCAACCTGGAGTTGACCCGGGGGCTGCCCTTCTCGCCGCGCGTCATGCTCGCGCTTGTCGAGTCAGGCATGGACCGCACCGAGGCCTACAAGAAGGTCCAGGCTATCTCAATGCGAAGCTGGGACGAAGGGCTGGACTTCCGCGATCTGCTTCGCGCAGACACGGGTGTCAAAGACGCCATCGGCGGTGATGAGCTGGATGATCTCTTCGATTACAAACACTATCTCCGGTATACCCGGCACACCTACCGCCGGTTGGGATTCTCTATCCCGGCTAACCCGGTGACGCAGGATTGAGCCAACGTTGCCTGCAATAAGCGAGACGAACTTTTCCGGCCTGATTCACCGCGGCAAGGTGAGAGACACGTACGACATCGGCGACGGCCGTTTGTTGATGATCGCCACGGACCGGATATCGGCGTTTGACGTCGTTCTGCCTTCGCCCATACCTGACAAGGGAACCATCCTGGCGCAGATGTCACGGTTCTGGTTCGATCTCACCGCAGACGTGATGCCGAATCACGTCATCGGCATGGCTGATGACGATGAAGCCCTGGCCGGAGTACCACGCACCGGCGCGCTCGCCGAACTGCCGGACGACATGCGCCGCCGCTCGATGGTTATCCGGCGGGCGGAACGTCTGGATATTGAGTGCGTGGTACGCGGCTACATCACCGGAGCCGGCTGGGCCGAGTATGCCGAGTTCGGGACCCTCAACCGTCAGAAGCTTCCGGAAGGGATCGTGGAGGCGCAAAAACTTGAGCCGCCCCTGTTCACGCCGAGCACAAAGGCGGAAGAGGGTCACGACATGCCAATGACGCCATCCGAGGTCGTCGATCTGGTCGGGGCGGAGATGGCGTCACGGCTTGAAGAGGTGTCGCTCAGGATATTCCAGGTTGCCCAGCAGCACGCCGCCGGTCGCGGCATGATTATCGCCGACACCAAGATGGAGTTCGGGCTGATCGACGGCGAGCTGACCTTGATCGATGAGCTGTTCACCGCGGACTCAAGTCGATTCTGGTCACAAAACGACTACAAACCCGGGTCTTCCCCACCGGCATTTGACAAGCAGTTCGTGAGAAACTGGTTGCTGGAAAGCGGATGGGACCGTGAACCGCCTGCACCCGATCTGCCGGAAGAGATCGTTCGTATGACACGTGAGAGATATGTCCAGGCGTACGAGCGCCTGACCGGCGAGACATTCGTAATCTGAATCCTGCCAGCAAGGGCAGTCGAGACCATCACCGGGGGATAAATGCCAGACCGAATCGCGAGCACAAGGACGGAGAACCGGCGAGGTATGTCACGCGGCGCGCTACGGGCCGAGCGTCGCAGCAGGTCTGACTCTCGTAAGCGGCGGAAGCGTTACATCTACACGGCGGTCGGGTCGATCATCGCCCTTCTTTTCATCGGCAGCCTGCTGGTGCCCGGCGGTTCAGGCCATAGCAGCAGTTCAAACGCGAGCTTGAACACCGGGGGGCCGGTGGAGATCCTCCAGGACCAGGGCAGAGGTCATATAGAACTTGGAACATCCGGAGGGCCGTACTTCACCACGCCGGCGGCGTCTGGACCCCACTACGGCGTCACGCCTTTGAATCAACACGAGAGTGCGCCTTTCGGCGCACCCGCGCGCTGGGGCACTTACGGGCAAACTCTCGGAGACGAGGTGCAGATCCACAACCTGGAACACGGCGGAATCGTCATCAACTACCGCTGCGAAGAAGACTGCGCAGAGCTGGTGGGGCAGCTTGAGACCTTGATACCGTCAAGCCACGCCCAGTTCATCCTGGCGCCCTACCCGAACATGGACACGCGCATCGCCATCACATCATGGCGGCACATCCTCCAGATGGACGAGTTTGACGCCGACCAGATAAACGAGTTCATCGACGCCTACCTGGACCGCGCTCCTGAGAGCGTTCCGGGCAACCTTTTCTAGGAATTAGCACGTTGTTCCTGGCAACCGTTCACGTCACTCTTAAACCAACCGTCAACGACCCGGAAGGGTTGACCATTGCGCGCGCCCTGGCGACTCTCGGCTTCGACTCGGTCGAGAGCGTCAGGTCCGGGAAGTACATCGAGATCCGGCTCGATGAATCAGATCGCGACAGGGCCGAGCAGCGGGTTACGGAGATGTGCGAGAAGCTGCTCGCCAACCCGGTGATCGAGCGTTTCAGCTTTGATCTGCAACCGGCCTGAGTCTCCAGCCATCAGACGGCCGGGCAAGAACCCCAGGACGAGTTGGCGACGTTTGGCGGCGCGTCCCCGGGCAGATCAAGGCCCACCCCATTCCGTGGGCGCATAGCAATCACCGGCCCTTCGAGAGCCTCAGGGCGCTAGCTTGTGTCCTGCCCCCTGGCTGCCGAGGGTGATCCCAGCGCCTGATCCTTCCTCAACACAGTGTCCTGAGGCCCTCGTGTGTCCTGAGGCGCTCAAGTGTCCTGAGGCCCTCGAGTGTCTTGAGGCGCTCAAGTGTCCTGAGGCCCTCGAAGGACCGGTGCCAGCGAGCACACCTGTTTCGCGGGCGATTACGATCTGACGCTATTCGCCCTCGGCCTTACAGCGCGCCCTTGGTGCTGGGGATCGTGTCCGGGTTCCGCTCGTCCAGCTTCACGGCGTCCCGCAGCGCCCGTCCGAACGCCTTGAAAGCGGACTCGATCACGTGGTGCTCGTTCGTGCCGGCCATAACGCGCAGGTGGATGTTGAACCGTCCTTCTATGGATGCTGACTCAAAGAAGTGCCGCGCGAGATCGGTCGGGAACTCACCGATATTGTTGTTCGACGCCAAGTCCACAACCGGGTAGCCGCGACCGCTGAGATCGATGACGCACATGGTCAACGCCTCGTCCAGCGGCACGAACGCGTGTCCCATGCGCACGATGCCCCGTCGTTCTCCCAGCGCCTTGTCTATGCAGCGGCCCAGGACGATCGCCGTGTCCTCCGCGATGTGATGCGGGCCGGAAGCCGTGTCGCCGGAAGCCCGGACCGAGAGATCCAGTGACCCGTGGCGCGCCAGTGCGTCCAGCATGTGGTTCATGAACCCGTTCGGGGTGTCTATCTCAGAGCGGCCGGAGCCGTCAAGATTCACCGTTATAGAGATATCGCTCTCGCCGGTCTTCCGTTCGATCGTGGCCGTACGGGTACTGTCCGCAGTCATTTCGCCTGTCTTTCAAGCTTTCAAGTAGTTGCGCCGGAGACGCGGTACGAGGATTCTCAACGGTCGCTTCAGTTGCCGGGGAATGGCCTGAGCAATGGTCCGGGGATAACGCCCCGGGGTGCAAGGGAGTCGCGTGTCCCCGTTACCCGGATTGCGTCCCGGTAGTTGCGTCCCGGTAATCGCGTCCCAGGGCAGCGCCAACTTCAGACCAATTCTGACAGAACGTCCAGCACACGTGTAGTCTCGTCCGGCGTTCCCACGCTGATCCGCAAATGATGCCTGAGACGCTCATCCGGGAAAGGTCTTACAAACACGCCCTTTTTGACGAGCGATTCAAACAGATCAGCCGCCAGGTGATTATCGAATCGAGTCAGCAGGAAGTTGGCATGGGAGGGCGCATAGGAGACCCCGTCCATTGCGTCAAACGCCTTTTCCATGCGGCGCCGCTGTTCAAGTAGCACCTTGACCTTGTGCATCAGCTTATCTCGATGCTCCATCGTCGCCAGCAACGCCGCCTCCGCTGCGATGTTCACGTTGTACGGGTTCTTGATGTCCATCAGCCGGCTGACGATCTCTGTCCCGGCGATCATGTAGCCGACGCGCAATCCGGCGATCCCTGCCCACTTGCTGAACGACCTGAGAACAACCAGGTTTTCATGCTCGGGAATCAGGTGCGCCAGCGTCTGGCCTGAAAACTCGAAGTAGGTTTCATCAACAACGATCACGAACCCGAGCTTCAGCAACGCCCGGGCCTGTTCCTCAGGAAGGATGTTGCCCGTCGGGTTGTTCGGCGATGCCAGGAACACGATCTTCGTACGGCCGTCGGCCTCGCGGGCGATGGCGTCTACATCCACCTCGAAGGCGTCGTCGCGCTCCACCGAGACGACTTCGGCATCAGCGACCCGGGCACAGAAGTGATACATCCCAAAGGTCGGTTTGCAGTCCAGAACGCGGTCGCCCGGAGCGACGAACAGCCGCATCAGGAGATCGATCATCTCGTCTGCGCCGGCTCCGGCGAGGATCTGTTCGGCAGGGTGCCCCGTGTATTCGGCGCGTCGGATGCGAGATTTCATCGACGCGGTCGGCTCGAAGGCGCTCGGGGCCAACCAGGATCCCGTGAACTTCGTGGCCAGTCTCGACGACGCCTATGACCTGGAGCCGTTCATCCAGGAGTTCTTCGACCTGCTGGGCGATGTCACGTTTGGCGCCCACGCGAAGGATTTCAGGATAGCGGACACGCTGCTTGTGCGGCTCGAGGAAGTAGAGATTGGGCACGGCCTGATCCCGCACGATTTCTTCCTGACTCAGATGCAGAAGCACGCCCCCGACGCTCATGTGCTTATCGAGCACATTCCGCCGAACAAGTTCGCCAACGCCATTCGGGAGTTCAAGGTGTATTCAGATCGCGCTGGCATAGTCTGGGACGAGCCGAAGCCCCCGCGGGTGTAGACTCCCGGCCACGATTCAGATTGCGCGATGGCCGCGCAAGATATCTTCAAAGGACAAAATCAAGATGAGCCTCGATGGCAAGCGAATCATTCTGACGGGCGGCGCGACGGGAATCGGCCGTGCGACGGCGATCAGGGTCGCCTCGGAAGGCGCGAAAGTGGCCTTCTTCGACGTTAATGACGCGGACGCCGAATCGACGCTGGCTACGATCACTGATGCCGGCGGTGTGGCGCGGTACTGGCATGTCG
>JADFQR010000120.1 GCA_022561735.1 Chloroflexota bacterium
CTGCATCCAGCGGGCTGAGCGCGCCGAAGCTGACGAGAGCCATCGTCCTCTCGATCGCCACGTTCCGAGGGATCGCGCCGCCGTCCGTGCTCACGGCGTCTATGCGGAACTCCGCTTCGTCGGGCGAACTTCCGGCTGGAACTTCGTACCGCTCCGTGGCGAGGGTGAACGCGGAAGAGGCCGGGTTGACGGGGAAGCTGAGGCTGGCGTCGGTGTTCGCCGCCTCCCATATATCGACCGCCTCCTGGCCCGTTACAAGGACCACCCGGCCATCGCGCACGGTCTGGGCGTGACCGTAACCGTCAAGCAGCGCCTGGCGCATCCCCGTCTCCGTCGTCGGATAACCTCGCGCCCGCAGACAGTTCTGGGGCACGTTGGCGACGATGTTGCCCTCCTCATCGCACAGGCCGTTTGTGCCGTTCATCTGCGCCAGGTAAGCCTCGGTAACGACCTGGCCGCGCACACGTTCGAGGATATCGAACGCCTCCCGGCACTCCTGTTCCGCCGTGAGGATCACCCCGCGGCAGTAGGAGTTGACGTGCGCAACGTGAAGCCGGCCGTTCCCGAGAAGGTCCGGCACCTCACGCAGCCCTTCAAGCGTGCTGCTGCTGTCCTTGGTCGCAAGGTGGAACGCGACCCACGCCGTCTGCTCGTTGGCGGCCTCAATCACGCCCGCGGTAGATTCCGGGGTGAACGGGTGGTAGCCGCCGATCATCTTCACGCCGACGGCGCCGCGCCGCAGCGCGTCCGCCACTACGTCGCGCATGAGCGCGATCGGCGGGTCGTCCTCCGGGATGGTCAGGTGCGGGATCAGCGCCATCACCGTCGCGACGTTGATCCCTGCGCCGAGGCGTCGCATCCCGTCGGCAAGCGACTCGGGCGTTCCGAGCAGGTCCAGGCAGGTGGTAGTGCCGGACTCGGCGAGCATGGCAAGCCCCAGCGCCCGGTCCACGTTGCGCTCATCACCCGCAGACGAGACATGGGCGTGGGTGTCGATATGGCCCGGCATCACCCACCGGCCGGCGGCGTTTATGGTCCGCCCACCGGCTGCTACTTCAAGTCCCTCGCCGAGCGCGTCGATCCGCCCGTGCTTTATGCCCAGGTCCAGAACGGCGTCCGTGCCGCTGGCGGGGTCAAGAACACGTCCGCCGCGAATAACGGCGTCGTATGTCGGCATTTACGTTCTCCCAGATAACGAGACAGATGCGGCCGGACCGGCCAGGGGCGATCTTGCGACAACGCCGCCGTGCCTGAGGCTCTCGCGTGTCCTCAGGCCCTCGCGTGTCCTCGGGCTCTCGCGTGTCCTGAGGCTCTCGAAGGACCGGGTTCACGGGAGCAGGTCTTTCCAGGGAAGGCCAGGCGCCCGGCCCGCGCCCGGAGGATGCCCGGCCGGGAGGGGGAGTGTTGCGACGGTTTCTAGGCCATCGCTTCAAGAAACGCCTTCGCCTCGCCCGGCCAGTTGACGGTCGTTCCCGCCGCCTTAGAGCGATAAATCCTTGCCAGGTCGTCGTCGTCTCCAATGCCCCAGCCGCGCACGCTCAGTCCGCGGTCGTAGGCATGGTTGACGGTCTCAGGAGTGGCGGTTCCGGCACGCGGGTAGACGCTGTCAAACCCGAGTTTTTCCGCTATAGCCACGGTCTCTTCGGTGACAACGTTGACCAGCCAGCCGTGGCGAACGTTGGGCAGCCGGAGCTTGGACCGGTACAACTGGTCAGCCCAGAAAGACGATACGGTCAATCCCGGGGCGGCAAACGTTTCAGAACCAGCGACGTCAAGCCAGCCGTGGCGCTTGAGGGCCTCAGCGACCATCTCCGGCAGTTCAGCCTCACGGGACTTGAGCTCAAGGTGGGGATGTGCGCGTCCGGCATAGCGGCCGAGGAACTCGTCCAGGGTCGGGATTGTAGCGCCGGAGAAATCGCCCTCGCCGTCAAACTTCGCAGCCGGGTCCAGGGCCTGGATTTCTTTGAGCGTGAACGAGTCCACCTCTCCGCTTCCGTTCGTCACGCGATCAACGGTCTGATCGTGGAACACGACGAGCTGTCCGTCCTTCGTTATCTGGGCGTCGAGCTCGAAGTTATCGAATCCTTCCCGGAGCGCCAGGTCGAAGGCAAAGAAGGTGTTCTCGGGCGCACGGGAGGAGTAGCCGCGGTGGGCGATCAGCGTGAAGTCCAAGTCGGGCTCCGGTGGTTCGATTGAGGGGTGTCGGTCTAAGGCTGCGACAGCGTAGCAGCGGCGGAGGGCGCTGACTAACGCGACTTCGCGATATGGCCGCTGCGGTGTCCCCCGGCAGGGAGAGGAAAGCCGGGCCGCTTTCACGCGCTGTTGATGAAGTCACGCGTTGTTTGAACGAATAGCTCCCGATGGGAGTGATGAACTTCGTGGGCCGATCCCTCAATCAACACGCACGAGATGAGGGGATTCGTTTCGGTCGCCCAGCGCGCATCGTCTTCCGTGACGGCAGCGCCATTTGCGGGGTCAGCACGCACGATGAGCATTGGACGCGACAATCGACGGATCAAGTCCTCCGGGTCGAAGTCGATCTGCTTTCCGCCTTCGAGCGCGAGTGTGAAGACGTCCGGGTCCAGATTTGCGAGGTTGCCGGCAATGGACCTGCTGACATTCTCCGGCCGGTCTGGTGACCGCTCCCGCAGTGTTGCGAACAGCTCGTCCTCGGTCATCCCGGACGCAGCGAGGTCACGCGCCCTCCTGAACCGCTCGCGGTAGCGGGCCGGATCCCCGGACGAGTTTCTTGTCTTGCGATTCGTGAACAGCGGTGGGTCTATCGCAATCACCGAGGCCACCAGGCCCGGATGGTCAGCGGCGATCACCGTTGCCACGACGCCGCCGAGCGAGTGCCCGACCAGCACAGCCGGTTTCCGCACTATCTCCCGCAGCCACGGCACGATATCGCGGGCGTAGTGGGTGAACCGGTATCCGCCGGGGACTCGTCCAGACTCACCGTGGCCCCGGAGATCGGGAGCGAACACGTGATGATCAGATGTGAACTCGGGGAGCACCGCGGCCCAGTCCTGACGCCGGGTACCGAGGCTGTGGATGAACACCACCGGAACCCCGTTCCCGGGTCCTTCCTCGTACACGATGGTCGTTTCCGGCGCGTAAAAAGTGCGTGAGCTGAATTCAGGCGGCATGGTGAACACAGGAAGGGCGGGCTGTTGCCCGCCCTTCCTGACGTGGTGACTTTTCCTCTAAGGGTTCTGGCTAGTAGAGCTGGGTCCGGTGACGCTCTTCGAAATCGGCTTCCATCTCCTTGACGTTGCCCCGGCCGCCCAGCGCGTGGTCGTTCAGGATGCAGGCCATCGACGGCAGAGAGTCGCGGTCGGGCCAGGTTGTGGCGTCCCAGAGCTTTGATCGCAAGAAGGCTTTTGGACAGTGCAGGAAGGCTTCTTTGACGTCGACGACAATGGCCAGCCAGGGGAGTTTGCCGTCGATAGCCAGCGACTCGAGCAGTTCAGGGTCCCTGACTATGGTCGCTGTGCCGTTGACTCGCAGCGTCTCCCGCATACCCGGAACGATGAAGATCATGCCGATTCCCGGGTTAGAGATGATGTTGGCAAGCCCGTCAAACCGCCGGTTGCCGGGCCGGTCCGGAATGACGAGCGTGTTGTCATCGAGGACCCTGACAAACCCGGCCGGGTCACCCTTGGGTGACACATCGACCGAGCCATCGGCGTTGGTCGTCCCGATCAGTGCGAACGGAGATGCGGCGATGATATCGCGGCAGTGCTGATCCAGCGCTGTGATCGTCTTCTCACGGGCGCGTTCAGAGGGCCAGCCAAGCTGTTCCCGCAACTCATCCTCGGATGTGATGACGTTCTTGAATCTGGCGGTAGTGACCATAAACGATGCTCCTCTGACCCCGGTAGGGCCTGCAAGGAATCAGGACAGCGTGGACCCGGGGTTGCGGGAAGTATACGGGTGAACCGCTGTTTATCCTGAGCGCCGGCGGGATGCCGTTTCAGGCCCGCCCGTAGGTCCGCGGCGGCGTTCCCGGGTTGAGGGAGAAGTGGGTGTGCGTCGCCAGCCACGTCCCGTCACGCCTGGCCAGTGTTACGGTCGCCCGACCCGGCCTTTGAAACGGCCGGTGGTCTTCGTCGAATCCTGTGGAGGTCCAGGTAGCGGCGCCCCAAGCGATGTCACCGTCGCCAGAGCTCCGGACTGAATCAAGATCGATCCGGAAGTCCGCGATGTTGCCCCAGATGCCCTCCCACTGGTTGCGCCGGAGGTTGTCCAGGCCGGACACGATGTCCGCACGCGTCCCAAACGACACGACATCGGTGGCAAAGATCGCCTCGGCCGAGTCGTAATCGATAGCTGCGCAGAACTCGCCGAGCAGCGTGAACCACGCCCTGATGGCGTCTTCAGGGTCCGCTTCGGTTATGGGAATGTCCACTGTGCGATCTGTCATATCACCGGCAAGGATGCCACAGGCCTAGATCGGATATTGCCCGGATCGATATCTTGACGAGAAGGCAGCGTCGCTATCCAGGCTTACGGCCCATCGCTGCGAAGACGCGATGTGGAACGGCGATCGGGCCGCGGGCAGCCGTTCAACCGGTAGCGCCGCGGGGCCGCCCGGCGTTCTCCGGCCGCGCGATCGCGTACTCGATCTCAACACCGGGTTCGACGTCCTAACGCGAAGCGCCCCCACCCTGGTATTCCCGGATGGGGGCGCTCTGGTCTATCGGCGGGTCTGGAACCTTACGCCGTGACGGCGACCGGGGCTTCCAGGACGCCTGCCTTCTTCGCCTCTGCGAGGACGTGGTCCTGCTCTTCCGAGGTCAGGTAGTTGTTGGGGCGTATCGACTCGCCCATGTCGATGCCGATCCGCTCTGAAAGGATCGTCTTGCAGACGTGTGCGCCCGCCCCGTACATCTGGACCAGGTCTACGACCTTCTGGACATCGTTCTGCCGCGCCTGCGCCCGTTCCAGGTCACCGGCTTCCCACGCTGCGAACAGGTCCGTGTACAGCCACGGCGCCAGTGAGAGCGGGGCGTCAACCGTGCCGATTGCGCCCATCGTGAGCGCCGGGAGCGGCAGACGGCCGGAGCCGGAGAAGCATTTGAGGCCGCGGTCCGCCC
>JADFQR010000121.1 GCA_022561735.1 Chloroflexota bacterium
CCGAGGCCGAGGTCAACAAGACGCTCTTTTCGATCGAGCGCAAGATCCCACTTGAGTCCGGTCACCAGACATGGAACGAGTTCTCGGCGATGGTACGCGCCGAGCTCGGGCTGGACATTAAGGACGACGAGTTCCGGGACCTGTTCACGTCTGTCCTCACGCCGAACGAGCCGATGTTCGATCTCGTGCGCGCTCTTGCTCCGCACCACGCTCTCGGCTGCTGTAGCAACACGAGCGGGCCGCACTGGGACGAGATCCGATCGTCGGTGCCGGTGACCGACCTGTTTGGCCCGCGCGTACTCTCGTTTGAGGTCGGCGTCATGAAGCCTGACCCGCGTATCTACCGCATATTGATCGATGCGTGCGGGGTTGAGCCCGGCCAGATCGTCTTCATCGACGACAGCCCACAAAATGTAGAGTCCGCCGAGGCGTCCGGCATCCGGGCGGTCCTTTTCACGAGCGTCGCGAAACTGGAATCAGACCTCCACGGCCTCGGTATCGAGTGGGAGTAGCGATGGCCGGAGCGAAGTTACCCGGCCGAATATAGCCCGTGTTGCCAGATCTTGAGGTGAATCATGGCCTCGCAGGTTGCAGCCCTTACCGGGGGCAGGGTAAATGTACATTCACGGTCTCACGTCAATGGCGATAATCAGCGCCAGCGCCTGCCCGCTACGTCCGGCGGGCGCCTGGTCTACGGGAGTTGGTGAGTTATGAATGCCAGAGGGTACGCGGAGGTCGCGATCGTCGTCTCCGACATCGAGCAGTCGATCAAGTTTTATGTCGATGTCCTCGGGTACGAGGTGTTCTCCGCTCCGAATTTCACTCCGCCGCAAGGCGCGCAGTTGATCAGGGTCGGGCCCGACCACGTGCTTGGACTCTGGGAGCCGGGTGTCTGGATGAGCAATTTTCTTGACGAAGGCTTCGCAGATTACTTTGGCGGCAGGATCGGCCAGGCGCATCTCGTGATGGCTGTAGACCAGGATGACGTACCGGGCATCGCTGAACGGTTGACCTCGGCGGGCTACCGGGTGGCGGGACCCATGCCGCACGGCGACGGCTCGCTTCACCTTTACGTCTCGGACCCGGATGGACACGCCATCGAATTCTGGGGCAAAACGGACTGATAGAGCGTGCCTGTGACGCCGGGCAGCGACGGCGGCCCGGGCGGCTGACAGTCGCGTCGGGGCCGTTACCCCGGAATCCGGGCGGCGTTCTGGTTGAGGATGCTGTCCAACTGGCTAATATCCTGTGGATGTGCGGGAACGGGTTACGAGTCCAGAAAGGTCTGATTTGACGGTTTCATCCGAGGTGATCGTGGTGGGCGGCGGCGCGGCCGGCGCTTCAGTCGCATACGAGCTGGTCAAGCGCGGCGTTACGGTCACGATGATCGAGCGCGACTCGATCGCCAGTCATGCCAGCGGTTTCGCATACGGCGGTCTATTCCCGACGATGGGCGCGGGCATCCCTGGTCCGATGGTCAGGCACGCCAAGCGCGGAATCTCCCTGCACAAGCGGCTTGCGCCGGAACTTGAGGACGCCACGGGGATCGACGTGGAGCTGCGGGCTGCGCGCTCGCTGGACCTGGCGGCGGATGAAGATGGTTTTCACGACCTTGAGAAGTCCCTTGCGTGGCAGCTTGGGGAGGAGCTGGAGGCCGAGCTTCTCGATGGCGATGATGTCCGCCGGTTGGAGCCCTCGCTCAGCCCCGATCTTGCGGGGGGATTGTTGCAACGGAGTCATTTCGAGGTCGATTCCTACAAGTACACGCTGGCGCTTGTGACGGCGTTCGAGCGCGCCGGGGGCACGTACAGGCCCGGCGACGTGGCGGGGCTGGTACGGGACGGGGAACGGGTGACCGGCGTGCGGCTGCGCTCTGGGGAAGAGGTTCCGGGCGGCGCTGTTGTGCTGGCGACCGGGCCGTGGGCCGGGGCAGGCGATGGAAGCGGGGACGACGGGTTGCCAAACTTCCCGGTCAAGCCAAGAAAGGGCGAGATATTACGACTGCGCTTCCCCGGACGGGACTTCGTCCACAGGGTGTCGCTCGGCGGACACTACATCGCCAGAAAGCCGGACGGCCTTGTCTGGGGAGGCTCGACCGAGGAGGACGCCGGGTTCGACGACCGGCCGTCGGCCAGCGCAAGGGACTCGATCATGGCCGGTATCCTCGCCCTGGCGCCGGGGTTGGAAGCGGCGGAGATCGTGCAGCACACGGCCTGCCTGCGCCCTGTTTCGGTCGATGACATGCCGATCATCGGCGCATTGCCGGGCTACGAGGGGCTGTTCGCAGCAAACGGAGCGGGCAAGAAGGGGATTCTGCTCAGTCCGGTGATGGGACGGATGGTGGCCGGGGCGATCACCGGCAACCCGGGTAGGGATCCCGTTCCCGCCGAGTTCGATGCTGCACGCTTTGAGTACGGGTAGACGGTCACAGTCGTCTGGCCTCGCCGGTATGGGACTCAAGTACCGGCGCAACGTTTATGGCCAGGATGACGACCCGCCGATTTCCCGCTCCCGCTCGTCCCGTCACCCAGCGCGGGAAGCGAAGAAATCCGGCGGGATGCGGCTGCAAGGCGGGTCTTCTTGCGCCCCGCTACCGGGGAGACCCCCGCTCCGGCTCAAGTTGACCGTTGCCTGGGGCTACGGTGACCGATCGGCCAACCGATCAAGGTAAAGCGCTATCAGCGTTGGGCCGTGGATGATCTCGCCCGAGGCAACCTGCCGCTCAACCTCTGCGTGCGGGATGCTGACGACACGTCGAATCTGGTCTCCCGGGTCACTGTGCCCGGCGTCCCATCCGGTGCAGCCATCGGCCCGAAACACGTGCGTGTCGTGCGCAAGCAGGCCGGGGTCTACATTGATCTTCCCGAGCCGTATCAACCGGCCGGCGGTCAACCCGGTCTCCTCTTTCAACTCTCGGACCGCTGATTCTTCAGGCGTCTCACCCTCCTCGCCAAGGCCACCCGGCAGCTCCAGCAGCCATCGTTTGACCGCGTGCCGGTACACCTCGACGAACACGATCTCTCCAGACGGCAGGACCGGGACGACGTTGCAGACGAACGGGAACTGCAACTCCAGCCAGACCCGACGCCCCTCCGAGCCGTCCGGGAACCGCAACTCGTCCCGGTTCAGCCGAACCCAGCCATCGTCATACGGAGAATCGCTCGCAAGAACCTGCGGCATGTCGCTGCCGGGTTCGTTATGCCCGTCCCGGGCGCTCATCCTGGCGCCGGCCCGTGTGTCATGCCGGATATCGGTCCAGATATCGGCCCAGATATCGGCCCGGCCATTGTTCTGATTACCGTCATTGGGCCGTGTAACCGCCGTCTACGCTGAGCGCGATGCCGGTGACGAATGACGCCTCATCTGACGCCAGGAACAGCGCGCAGTTAGCGATTTCGGACGCCTTTCCGAGCCGTCCCATCGGGTGCGCCTCCTCCAGTAGCCGCAACCGTTCCGGGTCGTCGCTCAATCCGGCCGTCAGGTTCGTGTGAACAAACCCCGGGCACAGCGCGTTCACCCGTATGCCCTCCCGGGCCGTTTTGACCGCCAGATCGCGCGTGATCTGCAATATCGCGCCCTTCGAGTGGGCGTACGCGCTGAATCCATCACCCAACCACTCCGGACGGCCGACCAGTCCGTAGATCGAGCTCAGGTTGATAATCGAGCCGCCGCCTGACTTTCGCATCGCCTCGACCGCTATCCGGGAAGGCAGCAGCGTGCCCTTCACGTTGATATCCATCACCCATTGCCAGGTCTGGTCTACGTCGTAGCCATCGGGAGCGCCACGGTCCGATACGCCGGCCGAGTTCACCAGGATGTGCAGCCCGCCGAACTCCCCGGCAACGGCCTCCACGACGCGTTCCACGTCAGCGCGATTCGCCACGTCCGCCTGCAAAGCGATCGCCCTGCCGCCCGCCGCTCTTATACGCGCAGCGACCGACTCGGCTGTGTCCGCGTTCAGATCGCACACGCCCACCGCCGCGCCCTCCCGGGCGAACAGCTCTGAAGACGCCTCGCCGATACCCGACCCGCCGCCGGTAACCAGGGCGATTTTGTTCTCAAGTCGCATCACGCGTCCTTTCTTGCCGTCTGTTAGAGAATCGTGCGGTCCGCGACTCTCCCCAATCGAGTTCACGGTTGAGTTCCGGTCAATTCCGGAAACCCGTGCCGGGGCATCGTAAGGACGGCGCTGAATACGGTCAACGCGCTGCGCCTAACGTCCCCGGTTCCGCGTATCATTTCCGGGTAATGCCCACACGACCCGATACAACGGCAAAGGAACGGCCCACCTACCCGCCTGACTACGCGCACACTTTCCGGCGCATGTACGCGGCCGTGATCGACATCGGGCTGCTGCTCATCATCATCTACAGCGTCCGCTGGGTTACCGGGGGTAACGCATTCTCCGGACCGCAGACGGCGCCGCAGGACATATTCATCCTGCTCGGATACCTGATCCTGTTCACGGGAATACGCGGCCAGACCCCGGGCAAGATGGTCGCCGGCATCATCGTCGTGGACGATCAGGGGCATGTGCCGGGCGTCGCAGTAGCCATCCCTCGCGAGATGGTGGGCCGGTTGATCGCGACGGCGGCCCTCGGGCTGGGACTGGCATGGATATCGTTCGACCCGAAGCGCCAGGGCTGGCACGACAAGATCGCCGGAACTTACGTCGTAATGAAGCCGAAAGCCCAACGACCGAAAACGTCCAGTAGCGACCGGTACAGCCCCGGCAAACGGCGCATCAAGCAGCGACCGTGGCGGTTTCGTCGCTGACGCCAGGCCCGTTTTCACGTCTCCGGTCACCGTCCTAAAATCCCACCTTCGGTGAGGCGCTTCCCGACGGGAGGGTCCCGGCGATAACTATTAAGACGGTCGCCCGGGCTCTCCTGCGCCGGATAGCAGCTCGGCGACCGTGGCGTTGATCGCATCCCGCAACGGCGTGTACTCGAGGCCCAGTTCGCGAGTGGCCAGCCCGCCGTCAAACGCCGCCGGGCCGATTCGCAACCCTCGAAACGAAGCGACCGGCGCACGCCTCCGTCTTATCGGCGCGATCGCTCGCATGCCCATCGCACCTGCGA
>JADFQR010000122.1 GCA_022561735.1 Chloroflexota bacterium
GGGGCGAGATCCAGTGTCCCTCCCCACAGGGCGAGCATCGTCCTGGATACATCGGCGCGGGACGGCGGGTGAGCGCGGAGGATTTTCACATCGGCCCGGGTATCGGATTCCAGGGCCGGCCTCCCCGGAAAAGGTGCGGGCGAGGAACCGGGCAACTCCGGCTCGGTAAGCACCACGAGGCCGTCCGGGCGCACGATCCGCAGTGCGAGCTGCAACAGATCCGCGTTGACTCCCGCTCCCAGGATCACCGCGCCGGGGCCTTCGCTGCCGGCCGCCTCTCGCACGGTTTCTACGATGTGGGCAGCCTCGGGAGACGACGCGTCGAAGGTAGTCGCGCCCAGGCGTCGTGCCAGCCTTCGACGCCGGTCGTCGTCATCCAGTGCGATCACGTTCTCGATGCCGGCCGCGGCCAGAGCGACGAGGGCGGATGCGCCGTACGGATCGCACCCGATCACGACCACTTGAGTCGATCCGTCCGCCATCGCGATATCCACCGCAGCGGACCCGAGTCCGTAGGTATCGCCGAGCAGCAGCGCCCGCTCCTCGATAGCGGCGGAGGGGACCTTGAAAAGGACCTTGTCGGCTTCCGGGACGCGTATGTACAGCGCGTGGCTGCCGTCCAGTCCGTTCCATCCGAAGGCTCTACGTCCATCGTCAGTATCAAACACCCCGAGCCCCGTAACGAGATCGCCCAGGTCGACGGACGCCACCTCGGACCCGACCTCGTCGATCTGACCACAGAACTCACCGCCGGGAATCGTGCCGGGCCACGGGTCCGGGCCTGCGTAGCGAGCGAGATCGCGCGGGCCGATGGCGGCGGTCGTGACACGAATTATGGCGTCCGAATCATCCCGGATGCGGGGAGTGCGTCTGTCAACGGTCTCCACGATGCCGGGGCCGTCAAAGTTCAGCGCCAGCATTCAGACAACCCGGCTCGGCCCGACGCGTTTCCTGTCGACCCTTCGGTGTGCCCGGTGTGCCCGGTGGCCTGGCAGGAACGCGTGGAACGTGAGGCGGGAAATGGTTGTGTGGCGTGCGCCTGTCACACGTTTTCCTTGACGCGTTCTGCCAGCTTGCGCGTCATCCCCGGTGACGCGGCCAGTTCATCTATCGACGCCTCGCGTATCCCCTTGAGCGACCCGAACTGCCTGACAAGCTGGCGCTTGCGCTTGGGCCCGATCCCCGGCACAAGATCGAGCGCTGACTGCCGGGCGCTCTTCGATCTCAGATTGCGGTGGAACGTGATTGCGAAGCGGTGCGCCTCATCCCGGATGCGCTGCACGAGGAAAAGTCCCTGCGATCCGCGTGGGAGGATGAACGGTTCCGGCGAGTCCGGGATGAATATCTCTTCCTCCTGCTTGGCCAGGCTGGCGAGCGGAACGTCCTCCACTCCCAGTTCCAGCATCACCTGCAGGGCGGAACTCAACTGGCCCTTCCCGCCGTCGATCAGCACCAGGTCCGGCACTATCCCGAAGGCGTCTGCTTTGGTTGTATCGCCCTCGTCCCCGTTTTCATCC
This sequence comes from Chloroflexota bacterium, assembly GCA_022561735.1. The sequence goes on from JADFQR010000122.1 coordinate 1,518, forward strand.
CCGGCGTTTTTCCTCGCCTCCACCGCCTTCTGCAAACGGGAGAACCGTCTGCGCAGCACCTCACGCATCGACGCGAAATCGTCGTTCTTATCGTGATTGTTTATCTTGAAGCGCCTGTAATCAGATGTTTTCGGGCTGCCGTCCTCGAACACCACCATCGACGCGACGGTGTTCGTCCCCTGGATGTGCGAGATGTCGTAACACTCCACCCGGCGTGGGAGACGGGGCAGGCTGAGCTCTTCCTGGAGCTGCTGCATGGCCTTGTCCATCACGTCGGAGTCGGAAAGCCACTTCAACTTCAGTTGTTCCAGCCCTTCCGCTGCGTTCTGGCCGACCATCTCCAGCAGGCGTCGCTTTTCGCCACGCTTCGGGACAGACAGGTTGACCGGACCGCCGCGACGTTCAGAGAGCCATGACTCGATAACCGCTGCGTCCTCGATCTCCACCGGCACAAGCACGCGCCGGGGCACATGCGATGCCGAGTCATAGAACTGCTTGATGAACTGGGTGAGGATACCGGCCGCGTCTTCATCGCGTGCGCCGGCCATGATGAAGTGATCGCGACCGATCAGGTTCCCCCGCCGCACAAAGAACACCTCAACCCATGCCTCGTCCCGGTCGCTTGCGATGGCGATGACATCCAGGTTCTCGCCGGACATCGAAAGCACCTTCTGGCCTTCGTAAACGCGCTCGATCGCCCGGAGCTGGTCCCGGAGCGCCCCTGCGCGCTCAAACTCCAGCGCTTCGGATGCGGCAAGCATCTCCCTGTCCAGGCCCTTGACCACGCCCCTGGTATCACCCTCCAGGAACATGACTACCTGGTTGATGACGTGCATGTACTCGTCACGATCGACGGCACCGATGCACGGCCCGACGCAGCGTTTGATGTGGAAGTCCAGGCAGGGCCGGGCGTCCGTGCCGGTGATCGTCATGTTGCAGGAGCGGTAGGGGAACAGGCGCTTCAGCAGTGACAGCGTTTTGCGGACGCTGCCGGCGCTGGCGAAGGGGCCGAAATAGCGAGCGCCATCGTTTGCGGTCCGCCGGGTCACGTAGACCTGCGGGAACGGCTCGTTGACGTCTATCTTGATGTAGGGGTAGGTCTTGTCGTCTTTGAGCCTGATGTTGTAGCGGGGCTTGTGCTGCTTGATCATGCTGTTTTCCAGCAGCAGCGCTTCCTGTTCAGACTCGGTGACGATGTACTCGAAGTCCTCGATGCGGGCTACGAGTCGTCGCGTCTTGATGTCCAGCCCGGACTCAGACCCGAAGTACGAGCGCAACCTGTTGCGAAGCACGGACGCCTTGCCTACGTACAGGATCTCGCCGGACTCGGCCCGCATGAAGTAGACGCCGGGCGAGAGCGGGACGGCGGCGAGACGACGCGAGAAGCGGCGCTTGCGGTTAGCTTGCTTGCCAGTGGTGCTGGCCGTGGTCGATGGCATCGTGTTTAGCGTAGCCGATTATTCAGAACGGCTGCCCGGGTGTGATGATCCGGTTTGATGCGCCGGGCCACGTCAAACCGGCCGTGCGATTTCGCCAGCGGGAACGTCCGTCAGCCCGGCGTATCCGGCGGTCGTTGCCCGGGGCGACTATTCGAGTGCTGTCACCGGGCGCGGTTCTGAGCCCGGCCTTCGCCGTCACCATCTCCCTCGGGGAAATGGGATTTAGCCAAGCACGACCGTGAGGACAGCGAGGATGACGGCCGTGCCGCTGAACAGTACCCCGAGCTTCTTCAGCTCACTGGGCATGTGCTGGGTGAAGACAGCGGCGCGGTTGCGGGCTCCGGCTCCACGGCGCGCTTGGGCGGCTCGACGCCGATCTGACCGCGAGCCGCGCGCTGACCGTGATGTAGTCGCCACGGCGTCGGACTCATCGTCGTCAGAATCGAAATTATCCAGGAGAGCGTCTTCGTCATCTAACGGCGTGTTCTCGGGAACTTCGCCCATGAAGACATTGGGGCGGCTCTCACGGTGGCCACGCCGGTGGCTCTGTGTCGGGGCGACGCGGCGGTTATGACGTGGCATGGACGGTTTAACTCTGCCGGATACAGGTGGGTGGGATGATCAGCGCAGGGTCCGCTCCGAGAGCGCACGGGAGGCATCGATGATGCGGGCGACCGCCCATTCGTCGCTGACCTCGGAGAGATTCCACATCACATGATACAGGAAGGGGTCCAGCGGACTGGAGTTGAAAGCGCGGTCAAAATAGCGCGCCTGGGCCGCATCTGACTGGGCCACGTACTTCTCAGCGATCTCCAGATTGTCGAACTGGAGCTGGCCAAGGATCCTGCGGGCGCGGTCCGGTTCCCGTGCTACCAGTCCAACGCGCAGGACGTCCGCCCGGTCCCGCAGGATGGCGGCGCACCCGTGGCTGACGATGACGGCGTTGCCCGCCTCCGCGACGTCCCGGATCACCTCGGCGGTGGTGCTGATGAAGTGCCGCTCGTCCAGTTCCTGTGCGGAGGTGACTGGCGGGTCGGCCATCTCCGCATACGGGCGGGCGATCAGGGTATCGACGCCGGGGCCGAAGTACGGGTCACCGCCTGTCCCTGTGACTGATGAGCGTTCCAGCATCCGCTGGACGAGGCTGATGATCCGTTCTCCACGGCCCGGCGTGCGCAGCGTTGAATCGTGAACGGCTTCGACCGTCGCTCCGACGCGCCTGGCGATCTCCGCCAGCAGCAACCGGTCGACAAAGTCCAGGTTCATCTCGCGCGCCACAGCTCGGCCCACGTCAACTACGCCGGACCCGGCCCGGCCTTCGATCGCAATTACGGTCATGTGGTCGGTCCTCCCGAGAGGATCGGCTGTGGGAGCGCCCGATTTGGCACGTTTACTGGATTCGCCGCAGGTCCGGCGCTTACATCCCAGACGCGGCCTCCCAGAAGTGGCCTCCCAGAAGCAGCCTCCAGGCACGAGGAGTGCAAGTTTACCCCAGCCGGGCGGCGCCGTTACGCCCGGGGGAATGCCCGGTCATACTCTTCCCGGACGTGTTCTGAGGTCAGGTGCGTGTAGATCTGCGTGGTGGCGATGCTGGCGTGGCCCAGCATTTCCTGCACGTGCCGAAGGGAAGCGCCGCCGCGAAGCATGTGCGTCGCGAACGAGTGGCGGAGCGTGTGTGGCGATATGTTGCCCGGGATTCCCGCGGCCGCGGCGGAGCGCTTGAGCCGTAACCAGAACCCTTGCCGGGTGAGCCGGCGCCCGTTGCGGTTCAAGAACAGGGCTGTCGTGTCAGGAGTGCGCTCAAAGCGCGGCCTCACGGCATCCAGGTAAGCGTTCACCGATTCCAGCGACTGGCCGTGCAGTGGCACCACCCGTTCTTTTGAGCCCTTGCCGATGCAGCGCACCGAGCCGACCTCAAGATCGACATCCCGTATATCCAGGCCGACGAGTTCACTCACGCGAAGCCCGGCGGCGTACAGGACTTCAAACATCGCCGCGTCTCGTATCCCCTCCGGCGTGTTGTCCATGTAGACGGTGTCCAGCAGCCGGTCCACCTGTTCAACGGATAGCGCTTTCGGCCGGCTGCGACCGGGCCGCGGCGAGCGCA
>JADFQR010000123.1 GCA_022561735.1 Chloroflexota bacterium
TCTCGTACTGCAACGAGGGGTTCGCGACCGTCGGGCACATGATCGAGACGATCGCCGGGGCGCCGCTGGAGGAGTATTTCACCCGGAACATCTTCGAGCCGGTCGGGATGGCGGACTCGTCCATCAGGTTCATGGACTGGAAGAACGGGGAAGACCGGACATACGCTTACTCGAAGGGCGACGCCGGTGCGTTCGACAGCGGGCAGCGTCACGGGGACTACATCGTCGTCCGCCTGAATGATGATTACCAGACGTTTCTGTCCACGGGCGGCATCGTCAGTTCTGTCCATGACATTGCGCTCTATCAGATCGCGTCGATGGCGTACACCGACTCGCCACTGGGGCTGACTGCCGGCTCCCTGGACCATATGCAGAGTGTGCAGTTCCCGTTCGGCGACACCGGCTGGGGCTACGGCTTCGGCTACTGGGTGTTCTGGAGCGGGTCGACGAAGGTAGTCGGGCATTCGGGCGGCCTGCCCGGCATCTCCACCTACTCGATGATGATCCCGTCAGAGAAGACCGGCGTGGTGGTGTTCACAAATCGAGGCGACCGCCGGGCGTTCTTCCTGGCGGAGCGATTGATGAACACCGTGCGCGGCCGGGTGTGGCGGGACTCTACGGCCGAGCCCCTGCCGTTCGAGACTCGTTACCCGAAGCCCTCGCCCGGCGACCTGGCGGAGTACGAGGGCAGTTATGAGTTCCGAGCGGGAACGGCCGAGGTGGAGGCGGGCGACGGGGGCGTGGTGATCAGGACGCCCTCGCGGCTGGACGGGCCGCCGCAGACGATAGTCACGACGCAGGTTGGACCGGACTCGTTCATGAGCCGGGACCAGGGCATGTCGATACCGTTCGTACGGGGCGGGTCAGGGCGTGTGGTGCGGTTCCTGAACGGCGGTTACGCGTACGAACGGGTGTAAAGGACCCGACCAGCGTTTTATCCATAGAAAGCCACGCGGTAAAGGTCCCTCGGCTTCGCTCGGGATGACGTGTGGCGCTGGGCCGTACATCTCGGCGCTGGTAGCGTAATTTGAGCTTTATATGTCATCCCGAGCCACGCCGAGGGACCTTCACCCGCCGACTGATCACCGATTACGGCGCCCTCATCGGACACGGCGTGGACCGCCTTGCGGCGCAATTGCGTTACCGTGGGAGCCATGACCGACATCCTTCCACCGGGCGCTGACCCCGGGCAGATCGTCGCAGACGGATATGACGCCGTCGGAGCGGCGTACATGGAGCAGGCGCGCAAGGACCCGGGTGGGTTGCGTCAGCGCTACCTGGCTTACCTGACCGAGGGTCTTCCGGGCTGCTCGGAGGTCCTGGACCTCGGGTGCGGCGCGGGTGATCCCGGAACGAAGATGCTCGCCATCTACTTCCACGTAACCGGGGTGGACATCTCTCCCGGGCAGATCGCTCTGGCGAGGGACAACGTTCCGGACGCTGATTTCGTCATCGCCGACATCGCAGAGGTTAAGTTTCCGGCGGACAGCTTTGACGCCGTGACGGCGTTCTACTCGATCATCCACATCCCGCGGGAGTTGCAGCCCGGCCTGATCCAGAAGATCGCCATGTGGCTGCGCCCCGGCGGCCGTTTCATCGGGACCTTCCACGCCAGCGCCAGCGAGCAGGACTACGACCCGGACTGGCTGGGCGCTCCGATGTACTGGAGCGGTTACGGCCCGGAAGAAAATCGTCTAATGGTGGAAGCCGCCGGCCTTCGGATCATCAGCGCCAGAAACGAATCGATTCAGTTCGATGTCGACGGGACGCCGGCAACTTTCCAGTGGATCGTCGCCGAGAAGGCAAGGCCCGCATGACGGTAGGAGATCAGCGGATCCCGGTCACGCGCCTCAACGATATGAGCCGGGACGAGTTCGTAGAGGCCATCGGCCGGGTCTTTGAGAACGCTCCGTGGGTAGCGTCGGATGCGTGGGAAGGGCGTCCCTTTGAAGACGTTGATCGGCTTCATGACGCCATGATGCAGGCGCTAAAAGATGCCGATCGAGGGAAGCAGGTCCAGTTCCTGCGCGGCCATTCGGACATGCAGGTGACCCCGGAAGCGATCGAGGCAATGACGCCGGACTCGCGCCGGGAACACGTCAGCGCCGGACTGGACAGGTTGAGCGTCGAACAGCAACAGCGGCTTAGAAACCTTGTTCACAGTTACCGGACCCGGTTCGGGTTCCCGTTCATCGCGGCGCTACGCGGCCGCAACGCCGCCGAGATATTTTCGCTGGCCGAGCAACATCTGGGCAACGACAGTACCGATATGGAGCTGTATTCCGCCCTGGGCGAGGTGTCGAAAATCTCCCGGATGCGGCTCGACAAGCTGGTCGGTTAGCCGGGTATCCATCCTGCAACAACGTCAAGCGAAACCTCGTTGCAGGATGACCCTTCACCCTCTCATCCCAACACTTTCCCTTGCGGGCGCCGCCGACGCGGGAGAAGGCGGAATGAGAGGGAAGTAGCGCCCACCGCGTACGAATACGCGGTCAGGGCCGGGTCCTACAGCGTTACTTCGACCGGCTCCCGGACGTAGTCGATCAGGTTCGGCTCCGGGATGTCCGGCTCGCCCTTGACCGACTCGCACAGTTCAAACGCCGTCCGCACCGTTTCATCGTCGCCTTCCAGCGCAAGTATCACCGAGCCTTCGGAACCGGCTACCCCGCCGGACGCCACGTGGACCGCCTTCACGCCCGTCAGCCGCTCAAGCGCCTGTATCTCCGTGACGACCAGTGCCGTGGTGATCGGCATGAACCCGGCGACCGAGCCCATGACGTAGTTGTGCAGGTAGTTCCCGGTGTACCGGGAGGCTTCGAGGACGGACGGGATCAGCCGCTCAAGGCTGACCGGCGCGATCCAGTGGGCGCCACGAGCCGTGAGCACGGGCCAGATGCCGCCGACCGTGCCGCCGGCCGGGTGCGCTGCGAGCACGCCAACGTGGCCCTCCGGGTCAACTGCGTTTGCGCCCTTGATCGATACATCGGTGTGCGAAAACTGGTTCAGCGCCACGTCTGGAGGCGTCTCCGATAGTTTGCCGTCACGGAACACCCACGGGCCGAGCCGGTCATCTTCGATGATCGAGGCCAGGCGACCGCATGCAATGATTCCGGCTGTGGCGTTCTGCTTCTCGACGTGAATCCCCAGCTCGTCCAGGATGTAAGCCATCGTCACGCCGCGAGACACGATGAACCAGCCCTTGTCCAGGACTCGTTTCACCTCTTCAAGCTCAACTATCGCCTTCGCGATCAGACGCTTGCCCTCGGTCGGGCGAAACATCACCATCGCGTGGGCCCGGTCGTCCCGGATACCCACGAGCGGCTTGAGGTAGGGGGAGGTGTCGTAGAACATTCATCAGCCTTTGCTAAATCGCGTTGCGGTCAGCGTGTCGGTCCCGGCACGCGGCGGCGGGGATTCTACTCCTGTGTTCGTGAGGAAACCGTGAGGCAAATATTCGAGATATTTCTGCCGTTTATCGCTTCTTGACATGTAGTGCAAGGCGCATCGGGGGAGCCGGTAGCGTAAATCCCGACGCCGATACCAGATAATCGGTCCTGGACGATCGGGACCAACGCTTCCGGGCTGGGCTCACGGAGAACCTGCTGGTAAAGGTCCCTCGGCTTCGCTCGGGATGACCTGGATAGGCCCGTGGAAATTCGACGTCCCGGCGGCGTGAATCACGTTAGAAATGTCATCCCGAGCGAAGTCGAGGGACCTTCACCGGCGCGCTCGCGCGTCCCGAGGCCTCCGCGCGTCCTGAGGCTCTCGAAGGACCGCGGGCGGGGCGAGCCCCGCCCCTACAGATTTGCGCGCATCGCCCGCCCGCTTACGGCGTTGGCGCGTCGGCCGGGATCAATCCTTCCGCCTTCATATCTGACCACATGCCGGCCGGTATCTCGGTCCGAATCAGGTCAACGTTCTGCACGACCTGTTCCGGCGTCGCCGCTCCCGGAATCACCGCCGCCACGGCGGGATGGGCCAGCGGAAACTGGAGCGCAGCGGCGCGCATATCGACCCCGTGGCTATCGCAGACCCGCTTCAGGGCGCGCGCCTTGTCGATCCATTCCGGCTGCGCCTGCTGATAGTTGAACGCCAGCGGGCCGTCCAGGTTCTGCGCGGCGAGTATGCCGGAGTTGTACGGGCCGCCGGTTGCGATCTTGACGTTTTTTTCCACGCAAAGCGGCAGAAACTCCGGGTAAGCCGTCTGGTCCAGGAGCGTGTAGCGGCCTGCGAGCAGGATGATGTCGAGGTCGAATCGCTCGATAAACCGGGCCGGCATCTCCCACTGGTTCATCCCGCAACCGATCGCCTTCACGACGCCCTGATCGCGTAGTTCCAGCATCGCAGGGAATGCCGTCGCGATCGCCTCGTCCTCCATGTCTTCAACGTCCGGGTCGTGGAGATACAGGATCTCCACGCGGTCCAGCCCGTGCCGCTCCAGCCCTTCCTCGAAGGCGCGCATGATCCCGTCACGCGACAGGTCAAACCGGGCGGTCAGGTGCGGGATGCCATCATCCGCCCACTCGCCCGGGTCGTCCGGGTCCGGCACGAGCACCCGCCCTACCTTGGTCGATAGCACGAACGAGTCACGCTCGTACCGGCCAAGCACCTTCCCGTACCGCTTCTCGCTTCGGCCGTTGCCGTAAAGAGGAGCCGTATCGAAATACTTGATCCCGACCTCGTGCGCTTTAGCGATCGTATCCAGCGCCAACTCGTACGCGGGCGTCGGTCCAGTCCCGTCAGCGGGACCGCGCCCGGCGATAAATACACCGCCGAGACCGAGGCGTGTCACCTCGGCCCCGTTGTTTCCAACCGGCACTGTCTCAAACGGGTTCACGGAGGACGCTCCTGACGGTTCTTAATAAATCGGTCCCGGCCGGGACTTACGCAAGGTTGCCAGCGATCGCGTCACCTACTGCGGAGGTGCTCGCGCTGCCGCCCAGGTCCGGCGTCAGCAACTCACCGACAGCGAGCACATCGAGGACGCTCTTTTCGATGGCGTCCGCGGCCTCGTCGTCGCCCAGATGGCGGACCATCATCGCCC
>JADFQR010000124.1 GCA_022561735.1 Chloroflexota bacterium
CGTCCCCACGCGCGCGCGCCGCGCCTCAGTTCAATCGAGTCAGTCAAGTCTACCGTTAGACGCGGGGAGTATCAAACATTGTGAAACTTTTGTCAAAGTCTCACGGCGTCAATTATCGCACCTTGCGGCGGCCCTGCTTGCGGGCCGCCGCGCGCCATCGTCGCCCGTGATTCGCGGGCGTGGCGTTTCTAGACGGTCATCGTGCGCTTCTTGTACTCCCGGCCGAACTTCGCCGCCTCCTCGCCGCCGCCGATAATCATCGTCCCCTCGTCGATCATCTTCCTGGTGGCCTCTTCGACGCTGAGATTCGGGTCGTTCCAGCCGCACAGGAACCTGACGCCGTTACGGTCATACGCCGCCTTAATGCGCTGGCGCGCCGCCTCCATCTCCGGGGCGTAGGGCGGATCATGGTCGTCCGCGTTGCCAAACGACATGCCCATATCGCCGGGGCCCCACTCACCGAACGCGATTCCCGGCACCGCAGCCAGGTCGTCGCAGTTGGCCAGGCACTCCCGGTCTTCGATCTTGAGGCCGAGGATGATCTCGCCCTCCGGGTTGAGCGGCCACGGGTCGGCGACTCTTGTGTACTCCGCCGGGGTCAGCCCCCAGATCTTTGCCGGTTGCTGCTGCCCACCGGCCCCGCGTTGACCCTGCAGGAGCCCTTTGCCGATCCCGATGGTCTGGAACGGGTAACGGACGGACTCCACGAACGCCTGCACGGCGTCGGCCTGCCTCGTGTGGGTGTGAAGCAGCCCGTGTACCCCGGTGGACAGGACATGCCGGGCCTGCCATGAGTTGGCGAGCATCTCGTCGCGCGTCCGGCAGTTTGAGGGCAGCGTCGTCATAACGGTGGGGGTGCGGTGACCGCTGCGCGTCGGGCCCGCGTCCGCGAGGCCCTGCATGAATGCGGTCAGCCCGACGATGTCGAAGGCGTGGTGCTCAAAGTCCATCAGCAGGTAGTCGGCCCAGGTGTCTGACATCTTCTTGCCGTTCTCATACGTGAGCGGGCCGGTCGATTCGTGGTAGACGGGCTGTCCCTGTTCCCACAGTTCGATCACACGATTGATTCGGGGCATTTACCTGTCCTTGTAACGGGTTTTGTGTCGGTCCTCGGATTTCGATCCCGGGTGGGGTGATCAAAATACCACCGGTAGGGCTAACCTGCCGGCGTCTCCATCTCCGGTGAGTACTCCCCGCGCCGGGCGGCGCTTGTCAGGCGGGCGCGTTGCAGCAGCGCCTTCTGGGCCTTGCCGATATCCGATGGCGAGCCGCCCCATGCCTTGAGCGGTGTCGCCTGCAGGCCCCTGCCGTAGGAAAAACTTAGTTCCCATGGCGCGCCTTCCGCCGTCGCACGGCGGTTGATGGCGTCAAGGTTCACCGTGGCCTCTTCATCACCCTGTCCCCCGGACAGGAATACGATGCCCGGAACGGCTGCCGGGACGGTCCGTTTGAAGCATTCGATCGTAGACGCCGCGACCTGTTCGGCGCTTGCGCGGTCCTGCGCCTCATGTCCTGAGAGCACCATGTTTGGCTTGAGCAGGATGCCCTCAAGGTTGACCCGCTGCGCCGCCAGTTCTTCAAACGTCCGGCGCAGGATCCGCTCCGTCGCGTCAAAGCAGCGTTCGATCGAGTGCGAGCCGTCCATCAACACCTCTGGCTCGACGATCGGCACCAGCCCGGCTTCCTGGGAAAGCGCCGCGTAGCGCGCCAGGGCATGTGCGTTGGCGTCGATACAGTAGTTGGACGGAATTCGCTCGCCGATGGCGATAACGGCGCGCCATTTTGTGAAGCGCGCCCCCAGCCCGTGGTACTCGGCAAGCCTTGCGCGCAGGCCGTCCAGCCCGTCAGTGACCACCTCACCAGAAGTACCGGCAAGCTGGTGCGTGCCCCGGTCCACCTTGATTCCTGGGATCACGCCGGCGTCGTTGAGGATGTCCACGAGCCGCCGGCCGTCGTCCGAACTCTGTCTGATCGTCTCGTCGTACAGGATCACGCCGCTGATGTACTCGCCAAACCCGTCAGACGTGAACATCAGCTCGCGCCATGCGCGGCGGCTATCCCCGGTGGACTCGACCCCGATACTCTGAAGGCGCCGTGTCATCGTGCCGGTGCTCTCATCGGCTGCCAGGATGCCCTTGCCGGCCGCGACCAGCTCCAGCGCAGTCTTATTGAGATCCGTCAGGTTCATGGGGGTTCTCCTCAAGAAACGTCTCGGGCAAACTCGTCGGGGACGTTGCGGCCGTGATCGGCCAGAGTGATTTTTTGGGATGCAACACTAAGGGAGGCTACAGTGGTCCGCTGTTACACGCCTGCTCCCGGAAAGACCTTGAACCCAGGGAACCCCGGGAACCCCGGAAATCCACGGGACTGGGAGCGGCGGGTCCGGACCTGTAATCTGTGCGTCACCCTGTAATCTGTGCGTCACAAGGTAATACCTTCAACCCCGCCGGGCAACGATGCGCGCCACGGGGTAGACGATACCTTGAGACGAAAATAACGCAGTGAAGCCAGATAGCCGGACACGAGAGAGAGATACGGGGAGGCCGAGATGGTCCAGAGTCCGCCCACCCTGACGCAGTTCATCATCGCCCACGGGCGGACCTACCCGGGCGCGACCGGTGACTTCACCGCCCTCATGAACGCCGTCGCGCTGGCCGCAAAGATGATCTCGCGAGAGGTTAACAAGGCCGGGTTGGTGGACATCCTTGGCGCCACCGGCGGCGTCAATGTCCAGGGTGAGCTGGTCCAGAAGCTGGACGTGCTCGCCCACGAGGCGATGGTGGACGCCCTGGGTCCGACGGGCCTGGTGTGCGTCATGGGCTCCGAGGAGGCGGAGGACCCGGTTCCAGTGCCGGAGAACTGCGCTGACGGCAGTTATGCGGTCCTGTTTGACCCGCTGGACGGCTCGTCCAACATAGACGTCGGAGCGCCGATCGGCACGATATTCTCGATCCGCCGCCGCGTTACCCTGAGCGGCCCGGGCGTGCTGGAGGACCTTGTGCAACCGGGCCGGAACCAGGTTGCCGCCGGTTACGTGCTGTACGGGTCATCGACGATGTTTGTCTACACCACCGGACACGGCGTTCATCACTTCACGCTGGACCCAAGCCTGGGTGAGTTCCTCCTGACCACGGACCTGCTCACCTATCCGGAAACGACGCATATCTACTCGGCCAACGAGGGGAACGCCGCCGGATGGTCAGAGGCGGACCGCCGCTGGGTTGAGCATCTGAAGGAGACGGATTCGGCCACCGGACGGCCGTATTCGACGCGTTACATCGGGGCGCTGGTAGCGGATTTCCACCGTAACCTGATCCAGGGCGGGGTGTTCGCCTATCCTGCAGACACCAAGAATCGCAACGGAAAACTGCGGTTGCTCTACGAGGCGGCCCCGATGGCTTTTCTCGCCGAGCAGGCCGGGGGCGCTGCGAGCGACGGCGTGATGCGGGTGCTGGACATTGAGCCGGTCGGGCTGCACCAGCGCACCCCGCTATATATCGGGTCGAGCGCAGAAATTGAGCGTGTCGAGAGGTTCCACCAGGAGTTCACCGGTTCCGTTCCTGCCGCTCCCGGGGATGACTGATCGCTTGATCGCGCTCGCCCCGTCCCCCACTATCCAGTTTCGCCCTGAACGGGCCGCGCATCCGCCCGCGCCTGCCTTAAGAGAACGCTCGAAACCGTACCGCGTACGGGGCCAGGGGGCCGGCGCTTTCGTCTCCAGACACAGGCCCGCCCGGATTCGTGACTCCCGGATTCGTGACTCCCGGATTCGTGACTCAAGGACTCAGAAAGCCGGGAGACAGTTCCCGGAGACGGCGATCCAGATCGCGTGGCGCCGGTTGCCCCGGGGCGCGCCGGTGCAGGGCGCGGACGGCGCGATCTACGCAGTCCTTTACCCCGGGCGGCCTGCGGACGGGCCCGGGCCGGACTTCCGCGATGCCGTGCTGCGCGGGCCGGACGGCCGCGTCATGCGGGGCGATGTTGAGATACACGTCCGGACCTCGGGCTGGCGGGCCCACGGCCACCACCGGGATCCCCGGTACAACGGCGTCTTGTTTCACGTCACCGGCGAACGGCCTGAAGGGAGGTCCGGGGAGCCGCGGCCTGTAGTCCTCACGGCGTCGGGCCGTTCCCTCCACCATCTCATACTGGCGCCACCGTACCCCGAAACACCTCTTGAACCCGAGCGCTGTACGGAGCAGCCAACCCCAGTAAACCCAAGAAACCCGGCAGACCTGGCGGCAGCGGGCGATCAGCGTTTCCTGGGCAAATCGGCCGGCGCCTCGATCATGCTGCGGGAGAAAGGCGGAGACGCCGCCGCCTGGATCGCCGTCCTGGAGTGCCTGGGTTACTCGCGAAACAGGCAGGGTTTCCGCAGGGTGGCGGTGCGGCTTCCGTGGCCCCGCCTCAGCGATGCCATCGAGGCCGGTGCGGATGCTACCTCGCTGCTCCTCTGGGCCGGAGGGTTTGGACAGAAACCGGGAGAACTGTCCCTGAATATTGGGAATTATGGGAATAGTGGGAATAATGGGCCATCCGGGAGATCCCACGGACACCGCGGTCTCGCGCCTGCCTGGGTCGCGGGCGGACGGCCGGATAACCGGCCGGAGCGTCGGCTGGCCGCCGCCGCTGTACTCGCCGGGCGCTGGCGGGAGCGCGGGCCCCTTGAAAATATCATCGAGGCCGTCCGCAGCGCGAGCGGACCGAACGATCTAATCGAGGCGTTTCAGGTGAGCGCCGACCAGACGGGCGCACGCGCTCTGATCGGCCGGGGCAGGGCGGGGGAGATCGTCGTCAACGCCATTCTGCCGCTTGTGCACGCATGGTCTCTGCTCGCAGATAGGTGGGACGTGACCGGAAAGGCGTTCCAGCTTTACCGCGACCACCCGAAGCTCCCCGGAAACGCCATAACGCGCGAGATGACCGCCCTGCTCGCCGCTGGCGGCGCGGCGCCGGAGATTTACGGCGCGCGAGAACAGCAGGGCCTGATCCTCATGTACCGTGCCATGACCGCGGGGCCGATGTTCGC
>JADFQR010000001.1 GCA_022561735.1 Chloroflexota bacterium
CCAGTACCGTGGCGAGCTGGGAGCCGAGGTCGAGGTGGGCCGGAACGATGCGGCCAGTCTCGATGAACTGATCGCCATGCAACCGGAACGCGTAGTGGTCTCTCCCGGCCCATCGACACCGGAGAACGCCGGTATCTCGATCGACGCAATACGCCACTTCGGCCAGGAGGTCCCGGTGCTTGGCGTTTGCCTGGGCCACCAGTGCATCGGCGAGGCGTACGGGGCGACGGTTGCACACGCGGGCGAGATCATGCACGGCAAAACGTCGATGATCTCTCACGATGGCAAGGGCGTATTCGCCGGGTTGCCGGAGCCGTTCGAGGCGGTCCGGTATCACTCCCTCTCGATACAGCCGGACTCGGTCCCGGATGTCCTTGAAGTGACCGCACACAGTCGCGGCGGCATTATCCAGGGCGTCCGGCATCGTGAGTTGCCCGTCGAGGGCGTGCAGTTCCACCCTGAATCGATCCTGACGGTGGCGGGCAAGGCGCTGCTCCAGAACTTTCTTGACATGAAGACGCCAGCGCCGGTTGGCGCCTGATCACAATCCCAAAACCGCCCCTGCGGGGGGACATCATGGACATCAAAGAAGCAATATCGGAGATCGTCGAGCACCGCGACCTGCCGGTCGACGCCGCAGCCGACGTGATGCGCCAGATCATGGCGGGTGAGGTCACTCCGGCGCAGTTCGGGGCGTTCGTAACCGGGCTGCGCATGAAAGGCGAGACGGCGGAGGAGATTGCAGGGATGGCGCGCTCCATGCGAGACGTGTCGCTGCATGTCGAGTTCGACGGCCCGACGGTGGACACCTGCGGCACCGGCGGTGACGGTCAGAAAACCTTCAACATTTCCACCACGGCGGCGTTCGTCGCGGCCGGCGCGGGCGCCATCGTCGCCAAGCACGGAAACCGTGCTATGTCCTCCTCCTCCGGCAGCGCGGACGCGCTTGAATCGCTGGGCGTGAAGATCGACCTGGGTCCGGACGGCGTCAAGCGTTGCCTGGAACAGGTGGGCATGGGGTTCATGTTCGCCCAGGCGTTCCATCCCGCCATGAAGTTCGCAGGGCCGCTCCGGCCGCAGATAGGCATCAGGACGGTATTCAACCTGCTTGGCCCGCTCACCAACCCCGCCGGAACCGGCCACCAGGTCATCGGCATGGGCGATCCTTCCGCTGCGGCAAAGGTGGCGCGTGCGTTGCAGATCCTCGGGACGTCCGGGTCGCTTGTCGTCTACTCGGAAGACGGGATGGACGAGATCAGCCCGGAGGGCGTGTCCCACGTATGGGAGGTGGCAGACGGGAAGGTGTCAGAACGTACGGTGGATGCGAGCGATTTCGGGCTCACAGAGTGCCGGAGATCGGACCTGACGGCAAACACGATGGAGGAGAGCGTCGCGTTGATTCGCGGGGTGCTGAAAGGCCGAAACACGAGCGATATCGAGCGGTCCGCCAGAACGGTTGTGGTGTTGAATGCGGCGGCGGCGCTGGTCGCGGCGGGCCGGGCGGAGTCGTTTAAAGAGGGCGCTCGGCTGGCGATTGAGTCGATCGACAGCGGAAGCGCCCTCAAGAAACTGGAGTCTCTGGCCGAACTATCGCAAAGGCTGGGAGACGGATGATCTCGCACGGCAAACCGACCGGCACGGTGCTGGACAAGATAGTGGCCGGCAAGCGCGAGGCGTTGTTGAAGGCCCAGCGCGATCATCCCCTGGCAGATGTACGGCGTGCGGCGGAGGCGGCCGGGCCGCGCTCAGACTTTCACGCCGCCCTGAAAGGTTCAGGGAAAGGCTCGGGAGCGCACCCGGGCGTTTCGGTCATAACCGAGATGAAACGGGCCTCCGCCTCCGCCGGTTCGCTTGCGCCCGACCTCGACCCGTCCACGATGGCGAAAACGTTCATCGACGGCGGCGCGGCGGCGATCTCTGTGCTTACCGAGGCGGACCACTTCTCCGGTTCGCTTGAAGACCTGCGTCAGGTGAAGGCGGTGGCCGGTCCGCGCGGGATTCCGGTGATGGAGAAAGACTTTGTCTTCTCCGAATACCAGGTCTACGAGGCGGCAGCGAACGGCGCTGACGCCGTCCTTCTCATCATCGCCATCCTGGAGCAGGACCAGTATTCCGATCTGCTGGGCCTCGCACGGGGTCTCGGACTTGGCGTCCTTGTCGAGGTGTTCAACAGGCCGGAGCTGGAAACGGCGCTGACCGAGAATCCCCGGATCATCGGCATCAACAACCGCAACCTCAAGACGCTGGAGACCGACCTCTCGGTCTTTGAGACCCTCGCCCCGCTGGTGCCGCGTGACCGGCTGCTCGTGGCGGAATCCGGCATGAAGGGCGTTGAGGACGTGCGCCGGATGCAGGCCGCAGGTGCGCAGGCCGTCCTCGTCGGCGAGTCGCTGATGCGGGCCGGCGGCAGTGTGTCCGGGCTGATCTCCAGCCTTTCAGGTTAGGCTAGAGCGATGCCAACACCGCACGTCAAGATCTGCGGACTTCGGGACGCCGGGACCGCCCGGGAAGCCGCCCTGTCCGGGGCCGATTTCGTTGGGTTCAACTTTGTTGAGGGCGTTCGCAGGCAGCTCTCCCCGGAGCTCGGCGCAGCGATCATCTCTTCTTTCCGCAATATGCTTTCGGAAGACTCGATGCCCGGACCCCGTGTCGTCGGGCTGTTCCGCAACCAGCCGGCGGAGTTCGTCAACGGCGTCGGCCGTACGGCGGCGCTGGACATGGTGCAACTGTGCGGCGACGAGGATGATGCGTACTACGCGCAGATCGATCTCCCGGTCCTGAAACAGGTGCGCGTTCGTCCCGGGGCCTCGGCCGTGGATATTGAGGCAGAGGTGAAGGCCCACCTGGACGCCGGCCGCATGGTGATCCTGGACGCCTATGACCCGGACACGCCCGGGGGCACGGGCAAAGTGTTCGACTGGTCGGTGGCGCAAAAAGTAGCGGCGCTGGAAGGGGTGTTGCTGGCCGGGGGCCTCACGCCGGAAAACGTCACGGACGCGATCCGGCAGCTGGGCGCGTGGGGTGTGGACGTGTCGTCCGGGGTCGAGACGGACGGGGTGAAGGACGATGAGAAGATCCACGACTTCATCACCGCCGCGCTGGGGGCCTGATTCCCAGATATTCCGGCCCCCGGCGATTACTCGACGGTGACCGATTTCGCCAGGTTTCGCGGCTTGTCCGGGTCCAGGCCGAGCGCCACGCTCGTGTGATATGCAAGCTGTTGCATTGGAACCAGTGACAGCATGGGAACGATCCACTCCGGCGCCTCGGGCAACCACAGCACCTCGTCCGCGAGGCCGGGCATTAGATCATCACCACGGGTCGCAAGTGCGATCACTTCCCCACCGCGCGCCTTCACCTCGTTGATGTTGCCAACCATCTTGTCGTAAAGCGCTCCCTGCGGAGCCAGCGCGATGGTCGGCATCTCTTCCGAGATAAGTGCGATAGAGCCGTGCTTCATCTCCCCGGCCGCGTAACCCTCGGCGTGGATATAGGCGATCTCCTTCATCTTGAGCGCGCCCTCCATGGCCATCGGATGCAACGCTCCACGTCCCAGGTACAGCACGTTGCGCCGGTCCATCAGCCTCTCGAGCGCCACCCGCCTGCATTCACCGGCATCGTCGATCATCTCTGCGATCAACCCGGGCAGGCGTGACAGGTCAGACACCAGCTCACGCGCCCGGCCGGGCGGCAGGGCGCCACGGCGAATCCCCAGGTAGACCGCCAGCTGATAGAGAACGGTGAGGGAGCAGATCATCGTCTTGGTCGATGCGACCCCTATCTCCTGGCCTGCGCGCAGGTAAAGCGTCCCGTCCGCCACCAGGGTGGCCTGTGTCTCCTCCGCCTCGACGAGCGCTAACTGCTTCGCTCCGGCCGCAGACGCTGACTCCATGGCTGCAAGCGTGTCCACGGTCTCGCCCGACTGGGTCACCGATATCACGAGGGTCCGTTCGTTGAGAGACGTCGAGCGGTACCGGAACTCGGAGGCGTTCTCTGCGTGCGCCGGAATCCCGGCAAGCGCCTCGATCATCTGGGCTCCGTACATCCCGGCGTGAAGGCTTGTTCCCATTCCGACGACGATCACGCGATCGATGGATCGGATCTCGTCATCCGAGAACGGCACCTCGGGCAGGTCAACGGTCCCGTTCTCAAAATCCACTCGCCTGCGCATCGCTGACGACACCGCTTCCGGCTGCTCGGCGATCTCCTTCGCCATGAAGTGCGGATGCTCACCCCTGGCGGTAGCCTCAAAGCTACGGCCGGTCTTGAACGCATGCCGTTGAAGCGATACGCCGTTGAGATCCGTGAACCCGGTGGCGGCGGGGCTTATCGTCACCACCTCTCCAGCGCGGAGATAGATCACACGATCCGTGTGGGGCAGGATAGCCAGGACATCACTCGCCAGCAGGTGAAAGCCGTCACCGATGCCGACCACTATCCCGCCGGCATTGCCCAGCCGTACGCCAACGATCACCCCGGGCTCACCCGCACAGGTAACGACGAACGACGAAGCGCCCTGTATGCGCCCGGCGGCGCACCGCGCGGCGGACGCAAGGGATTCTTCCCCCCCAAGGCAACGAGCTATCAAGTGGGCGATCACCTCGCTGTCGGTCTCGGAGTCAAACCGGTAACCGGCCTCCGAAAGCTCGTCCCGCAGCTCAAGATAGTTTTCGACGATGCCGTTGTGAACAACCGCCACGCGGCCGTCCGCGCTCGTGTGGGGGTGAGCGTTTGCGATGGTGACTCCGCCGTGGGTAGCCCAGCGCGTGTGTGCGATGCCAACAGTCGGCTCGGCGTCTCCGTTCGAAACTCGGCCCGCAACCGCCTCGGCCAGTTGATCAACGCCCAGGGCGCGCGTGACCGTGATCCGGTCGCTGCCGTTCTGAACCCCTATCCCGGCGCTGTCATAACCGCGGTACTCAAGCGTCCTGAGACCGGACACAAGGATTGGCGTAACCGGTTTGGACCCGGTATAGGCGATGATTCCGCACATGAGCGGGTGGCTGCTCCCGGATTAGCGGTTTTCCGTGCGAGGCGACGCCGCCGTCTCGACGGCAAGCGCACCGGCAGGTTCGATGGTCTCCGTTAACGAGAACGGGCCTTCAGCGGCGTCTTCGTAATAGCCGCGGTAGCTATGCGGCAGCAGTGCGGCGACGCGGCCCATGATCTCAGACGCGGCCGCCTCGATCTCAATCCTCGTCAGCTTCCCGTCCACGTTCAAGCGGAACGGACGGCCGATACGCACGCGGATAGTGCCGCTGGGCCTGAACAGCCGGGCCCAGGAGCGCATCCCCTCCACACCCGTCATCCCGACCGGGAGAATCGTGGTGTCAGCCCGTGCGGCCAGTGTGACGATCCCGGAATGTATCTCCCCGATGGCCCCGGGATTTCGGGTGCCTTCCGGGAATATAACGAGCGTCGCGGTGGGCCGCTTGAGCTCCCTTATGGCCCAGCGGAGCGCAGACAGGTCCATCTCCCCCCTTCGCAGGGGATAGGCGCCGTAAGCCTGCAGGAACCAGCGCCCGAGCGGGGTTACCTTTTGAAATATCGAGTCTTTAGCGAGGAACCGGGTGTTGCGTAGTAGCGATGCCGCGAGAATCGAAGGGTCGGTGTTGCTCTGATGATTGGCGACGACGATTATCGGGCCATCGGCCGGGATGTTATCCCTGCCCTCAACCGAATAGTCAGCGAACAACGCGAGGGTTCCCCGCAACGCACAGTTGACGAACGGATGGATTAGAAAGGACATTAGCGGCCGTTACCGCCACTGCGCGCCATCGCCTCAAGCCGGTCGACCACATCGTCGAGCGCGAGGTCGTCCGTGGGGAGAATCACGGCGTCGTTTGCAGCACGCAGCGGCGCCACAGCGCGCGACGAGTCCTGCTCGTCTCTGCGACGGAGATCGGCGAGTACCGTCTCATATTCCATGTCTGATCCAGATTCGATCAACTGCCCGTGGCGACGGCGCGCCCGGACATCAGCCGAAGCGTCAAGATAGATCTTCAGCCCGGCATCCGAGAGCACAACGGTCCCTATATCACGGCCCACCATAACAATGTGGCCACGGGCAGCGATTTCACGCTGGAGTTTCACCAGGACTTCGCGCACCCCGGGAACGGCCGATACGGCGGACACGTTCCGGTCTACGACAGCGCTGCGCAGCTCGTCTGTGACATCGCGGCCTCCGACGATCACCCTGCACTCATCACCCGGGGCTGCGGTCAACTCCATCCCGGCCTTCGATGCG
The DNA here is from genome assembly GCA_022561735.1 of Chloroflexota bacterium. Next base: position 6,248 of record JADFQR010000001.1, read on the forward strand.
AGCCGCGCCAGGGCAGCCGAATCATCAACGGGCACCTTCTTCTGAAGCGCCAGATAGGTGATCGCCCGGTACATCACCCCCGTGTCCAGAAAAGTGTGACCCAGCCGGGCCGCGAGACACCGCCCGGCCGCGGTCTTCCCCGAGCCGACCGGCCCGTCGATCGCGATACATGGGGCGATATCTGCAGGCAAACGGGATCCTTAAGATCATCCGGGGGAGTGTTGAAATAAAGAACAGTCAGATAGCGCGCTCGGAAGCCGGGAGGGACCGTCACCACCCGTCACAGGAGATCGCGGGTTCTCCGTAAGCATCCCGTAATGAACGCCATCCGATTATATTCCCGGCCCGGGACGTGATCGACAGTGGGATTTTCGCGTATTCGTTTACACGAGAGCCACATATCAAATTAGGGGTAATCTGCCTAATCTTCGTAAATCGGGACTGTCCCACCGGCGCCCGGATCGCCTTAACGGACGCGCTTTTTCAGGAGCCGGGAACTGGATGACGTCTAACCAGGAGCGGATTGGATGACCATATTCGACTGGGTGCTTGTGGCATTGTTTGTGGCCGGAGCGCTTCTCGGACTGAAGTGGGGCCTGGTTCAATCAGCGCTGAACTTCATAGCCGTTTACGTGGCGATGCTTGTGGGCGCCCAGTTCGCGGACGGACTGATTGAACGGTTTACCGACGATATCGATAACGAATCGATCACCACGGCAATCGGCTACATCGTTATTTTCCTGGCGGTATTCATAGTCGCCCAGATTGCCGGCAAGGCCATCCGTACGATGCTGAAGATCGTCTTCATGGGATGGGTTGACCGGCTTGGCGGCGTCCTCGTCGGCGCATTGCTCGGATCCATCCTCGTTATCGGCGCCGTGACCGCTATGGCGCGCATCGCCTACCCGCAGGATGAGGTTATCCTGGCCAATATCGCGGATATAGACATCACCGCAGGTGTCGAGGGAATTGCGGACGCCGCACGGGAACGGCTCTACCAGGAGCTGGCTGAGCGATACGGACGTGGCACCCTGAGGGGCTGGATGGCCGACTCAAGCTTGATTCCCACGGTCCTGGACGTTACCGATGCGATCCCCGCAAACGTGCTCGGCCTGATCCCTGGTGAGTTCGCGAGCGCCCTCGACACCCTTGGTGCAGACCTGGAAAGTTAGCTGTCCCGCAACGCCGGGCGTGCGCAATGCCGTCCGAGGCGCTATGTTGTGGCTGACATGAGAGACCTTCAGCCCCCTGCATGACGTACCAGACAGGGGGCCGAACGGTACGAAGAGGAAGACACCCAAGAGTCAGGCCAACGCTCTGAGTCCACCACGGCAGGGGGGCAGGGGCGCCCGGGAGGACGACTGCGCGTGGACCGGTCTCCTGTTCTGCTGCTGAATCAGAACTACCAGCCGCTGAATGTCTGCGACGTGCGGCGGGCATTCGTGCTGCTTGGCCACGGCAAAGCGGAAACCCTTGAGATTACGGACGCGGTGATCCGGAGCGCCTACAAAGAGCATCCGGAGCCTTCAATCCTGCGCCTCCTTTACATGGTCAAACGACCGCTGCACCAGCGCCGGCTCTCCCGGCGCGAGGTGTTCATCCGGGACCGTCACACCTGCCAGTACTGCGGCAGACAGAGCCGTCGTTTGACGTTGGACCACGTGATGCCCCGGTCGCGCGGCGGCGAACACTCGTGGACGAATATCGTGAGCGCGTGTGACCGTTGCAACCATCGGAAGGCCGGTCGCACGCCGCGCGAAGCCAACATGCTGCTGCAGCAGGAACCACGTCCGCCGCGCCCGAACCCTTACGCCTTTTTCCATTTCGGACACATCCAGGAAAAGTGGCGGCCGTATCTGCCGTGGCTGGACTCGCAGCCCGAGATAGACGGCGGTTACGCCGCCGCCGGAGGCGACTGACCCCGAAATACCCAAAATACCCGGAATGCCCGAAAAATTGGGAACGCCGGGAACGCTCAGAAATAATCGGGGATCTTGAGAGCCCGCGGCGAGGTTTCAGCCCGGACTCAAACGGCCCGGAGTGCGCGTCCGGCGAGTTTTCCGGCAGACGTGTTCAGAAGCTGACCGGCGCCGACCACCACGGAAGCTTCTATCTCCGTCTCGCCATCGAACAGCTCGATCACCACCAGGTCCCCGGGGGCGAGCGTCAACCGGTTTCCGTCAACGAAAAGCACCGGCGCGTTACGGGTGAGGCGGACGCCGATCACGTCATTGCTCAAGAGGACGGCTCCTCCCGTCCGTCCGCGTCCGTTTCGCTCGCGTCCCCGAGTTGAATCCCCGCTACGATCTCCGCCGGGATAGGGGGCAGTGCAAGCATCAGGACTTCCAGCACGAGACGCGCCATGCCGTTGCGTCTCAGACCGTCGGCCGCCATATCCAGCGCCTCGATCGCTCGCAACGCGTCGTCAACGCTGACGGCGGCGGCGATATCGGTCAGTTCCCGGGTCCAGGCGATGTTGGCGACTGAATCCGTCACCTCGTGCTTCAGCAGAAGAATATCGCGCCAGATCGAGACCCACAGCTCCAGCTCGCGTGTGACAGATTCACGGTTACGCCCGAACTCGCCGGCCATCTCACGGGCGTAACGGAATCGTTCCTCGATGTCACCGGCGCTCGTGACCAGTACTCGAAGTACGGCCTGCTGGTAACGGTCCAGCGTGGTCTCATCTTCCAGCGCTGCGAAGGCGCGGCCGGGCCGTCCCGCGGCCAGGCGAGACAGCTGCGCAGCCGTTTCCGTCTCTACCCCACGCTCGATCAAACCCTTTTCGATCTCCGCCGCCGGCACCGTCTGTAGTTCGATCACCTGGCATCGGGATATGACGGTTTCCAGGAGGGTCTCCACAGCGGGCGCCAGGAGCACTATGACGACGCCCACTGGAGGTTCTTCAAGAGTTTTGAGCAGTGAGTTCCAGCCCGCTCCGTCTGCACTCATCCGGTCAACGCCGTCAAATATGATGACCCGCCGGCCGCCCTCAAACGGGTTAAGTGCAATGTCGTGCTGCATCTCACGGATATGGGCGATGCTGATGAGCGTACGCGTTGCGTCCTGCTCAGGCGTGCTCTCCTTTGTGGCTGAAGTCACGCCGCGGATCGGTGTATGCGAGTTGATCACACTCACGTCAGCGTGGACGCCGCGAGTGATCCTGTCACATGCGACGCACCGGCCACACGGCGGTGACGGATCGTCGCCGAACATATCGGGAGCCGGTTTGCAGTTCACGAGGCGTGCGAGGTCCAGCGCCAGCGTTCGCTTGCCCACCTGCTCCGGGCCGGTTATCAGGTAAGCGTGCGCTATCCGGTCGGCTTCGTGCGAGCGCTGCAGGTACCTGCGCGCAGCAGCGTGCCCGATCGTTTGCCATCCCGCGCGTGAACCCGCCTGCGCAGTATCTGCCGTCGTCATCTATCGCTCACGTGATGCTCACGGCCAACAGGTCATCATAGGTTTCTCGGCGGCGAATAAGGCGCGCCTCGCCATCGTTGACGAGCACGACCGGCGGCCGCAACGACATGTTGTAGTTGCTGGCCATCGACAGGCAGTACGCGCCGGAAGCCGCCACCACCAGCACATCTCCCGGGTTAAGTGTGGGAAGCACAGCGTCTTTCACGAGAAGATCCCCGGACTCACAGTACTTGCCTGCGATAGTGACGGTATCGGTGGCCGGTTCGGCGGGCCCGTTGGCCTTCACGACCGAGTATTCCGCCCCGTACAGGGCCGGCCGGATGTTGTCGCCCATCCCGCCATCAACACTGACGTATTTGCGTACTCCGGGGATGTCTTTAATCCCGCCCACTGAATACACGGCGACACCTGCCCTGCCGACGATCGCCCGCCCCGGCTCAACGATCAAACGTGGCTCACTCAGCCCGAGCCTGTCGCACGCCTCCCGGATGGAAGCGCCAATGGCTGCGGCGTACTCGGAGATCTCCGGCGGGGGAGAGCCGGGAACGTAACCGACGGCGAAGCCGCCTCCCGGGCTGAATATCCGTTGCTCAAGACCATGCTTCCGCATCCGGGCCACGAACTCCAGAACGTACGGAATCGCCTGTGTGTACGGTTCAAGCTCGAAGATGGGAGACCCGAGGTGGAAGTGGACGCCGGCAAGATCAAGGTTGGACTTGCCGAGCGCGTGGACGACAGCCTCCTCGGCCTGACCGGTCTCGATCGGGAACCCGAATTTCTGGTCAAGCACGCCGGTACTCGTAAGCAGGTGCGTGTGGCCGTCAATACTCGGCGAAACACGAAGAAGTATCTGCTGCGTGACGCCTTTCTCACGGGCTACTTCATCCAGCAGATCGATCTCGTACATGCTATCGACGGTGATCAGGCCGATGCCGTAATCCAACGCCTCTTGCAGCTCTACGCGGCCCTTGTTGTTGCCGTGGAAGTTGATTGCGTCCGCCGGGAAGCCGGCTGCGCGGGCGACGGCGAGCTCGCCACCCGTGACCACGTCAACGCCCACGCGCTCCTCCTCAAGGATGCGCGCCAGCGTCGGGTCGGCGAAAGCCTTGGACGAATACGAGACGTGTGAATCCGGGTACTCCGTCTCGAACCCACCCACGAACGCACGGCACATGGCGCGGATCGTGTGTTCGTCATAAACGTAAAGAGGCGTGCCGAACTCGGCAGCGAGCGCTACAACATCGCATCCACCGATGGTGAGATGCCCGGCCGCGTTCACCCCGGCGGTCATGGGTAGCACTTCCCGGTACGGAATCTCGGTCAATGGTCGCCTTTCGTTGCGAGTCCCGAACACGGGACGATTACAGGCCCCGGCGCAGACAGGCTGCTGTCCCTGCGGGAGTGGCGTGAGAATCGCTCACTTGCGCGCGAAGTATTTCATCACGCTAGATGGTAGGAACGGCATGCGAGCGGCGTCAACGTTGAGCGTCGATATCCCGGGTACCGAGACTATACTTCCATCGAGGCAGTGCCCGGACAGCGTTCCGGACAAGCCGCTCATACAGTCACGGTGATTACCCGTGACCCTTACCTTCACATCAGGAATCGCTGCCAGAATGTCGCAATCCACGGACGTCAGGCTGACCAGCCTGGCCTCCTGCGCCGGTTGAGCCGGCAAGTACAGTCAAGCTGACCTGGCGCAGGTTCTGCGTCAGCTACCAAACATAATGCCGGCCGACCCGAACGTTCTCGTCGGGTTTGAAACCGGAGATGACGCCGCGATCTACCGCGTCACGGACGAGATCGCCCTCGTTCTGACGCTTGATTTCTTCCCGCCTATCGTCGACGACCCTTTCGACTACGGAGCCATCGCCGCCGCGAACGCGGTGAGCGATGTTTACGCGGTCGGGGGCCGGCCAATCGCGGGCCTGAATATCGCAGCGTTCCCTGAAGATCTGTCACATGACGTAATTGCCAGGATTTTTGAGGGAGGGGCTACGAAAGCGGCGGAGGCCGGATTCCCTGTCCTCGGCGGCCACACGGTGCTGGACGATGAACCAAAATATGGCATGGCCGTGACCGGGTTTGTCCACCCCGGCAAGCAGGTGACCAACGCTGCGGCAAAGGTAGGCGACAAGCTGGTTCTGACCAAGCCGCTTGGCACCGGGATCATCGCCACCGCGGGCAAGGCCCAGGTCGTTGATCCAGAGGACCTCGCCACCGCCATCCGGTCAATGTCAAAGCTCAACCGGGACGCTGCCGATGCCATGGTCGCTGTGGGGGCTCACTCGGCGACCGACGTCACGGGTTTCGGCCTCGTCGGCCACCTCATGGGTATGGTGAAAGCCAGCGGCGTGAACGCACGTCTCTGGCGGAGCTCCCTTCCCGTGCTACCCGGCACCATCGCGATGATTGATGCCGGAATGGTCCCCGGGGGGACTCACCGCAACATGGCGTCGCTGGGAGACGGGGTGGCGTGGGACGAGAAGCTCACGGACGCTGACCGGTTCCTGTACGCAGACCCGCAAACCTCGGGCGGGATGCTGATCTCCGTCTCCGATGAGTCGCTGGACGAACTGATCTCGCGCCTTCGTGATGCCGATTCACTGGCATCTGAAGTAATCGGCGAGATCGTCCCGGGTCCGGGCGTGGTGGAAGCGCTGGCGTAGACCCACCGCGGGCGGCCGATTCAGGCATATCCGTTACCGGATTAACTAGTCGCCCGGGCGGCCCTCGAAATAGGCTGCAACAGTCCGCGAGAAGGCCGATCCGTCGTGCCTTACGCGCGGGCCGCAACCGCACGCGGCGTGCAACGTAACGCCGGGCGTCGCCCACGACCGGATTTTTCGGACGAGGGGTGAGGTTATTGCGGGGGTGACTCGTCGGCGCACGTGACAGGGCTTCACGTCACGACGTCGTAATCACCCGTGTTATGCAGGGGTTGGATTGATCCAGGACGGCCAGGAACGCCCGCCGGGACACGGTTCGAGACGGCGAGGCGGCTCCGCACCGGTAACGCGCATCCTGCGCGTTGATGCAAACGGGCGCGTTATTCGCGATCCGGAAGACGGTCACACGCGCAATCAAGACACGCCTGCCGATCAGATGTCGCTTGTGGACCTGCTTCCGGAGTCCGCCACGGACGATCTACTCTCCGCGATACGGGCCGCTGCGGAAACCGGGAACCCCCAGTTCCTGGAGTTTGACCTGCTCTCGCCGGAGGGAGTCCGAAGGATCCACGCCGAGGCGATATCCGATCCCGACCATCAGGGCGAGATCCTCGTCACCGCCCGGGAATACTCCTCCCGGGAGCCACTGAATCAAGCGGACATGGTGGCGGGTTTCATCGCCACCGTTGCCGAAACAGATGACCTGGACACGGTATTCCGGGAACTCGCGGATGTCCTGGCAAGTCTCCTGATTTACGACCGCCTCGCCATCGTCACGGTTGACCATGAACGTGACGAGCAGTACGTGATCTTCTCCACCGACCCTGACCAGGAAGCGGTCATCCCGCTTTCCGGCACCGCGATCGAGGTAGTCTCCCGCACCGGCGAATCACTTGTGGTGCCGAACGCCATTCCGTCCGTCATCGTCGTTCCGCTGCGCTGGTCAGGAGAGACGATCGCCTACATGGGCGTGCACTCCCGAGCACGGGAGTCGTACGGAGACCATGATCTGCACACGGTCGCCGCGCTCGGCCCGCCCGTCGCCGCGGCCCTCGCGGCTGACCGTTACCGGGAACACACATCACGCGCATCCGGCGAGGACGACGCGCTGCACTCGATAAGCGCGGTCGCGGTGGCGGCAGGCGATCTCATCACGATGCTTGAGGTGACCGCTGACAGGATCCACCGGCTGGACAGGTTCTCCGGCGTGCAGGTAGAAGCCGCTGCGACCACGGCGTACGCCACCTCGGGACCGGAAGTTGCCGCGATACGCGGAGATGCGCCGACGCGACGCACGAGAGGGGCAACCGGCGGGTCCGGCGACCATGAGTGGGCGATCGGCTCTGCCGCCGAACCCGTGGGGGCGATCTCTGTGCGGCCACGCGGCGCTGGAGCCATCGACGAGATGGATCGCCGCTTTCTCTCGGAATGCGCCCGGAGGCTCAGCCGGGGTGTCGAAAGGATTCGCGCTGACCGGGAGATTGATCGCCTGAAAGTGGACCTTGATTGCACCCGTGAGCTAGACCGTGTCATGGCGGGGCTGTCTGACCTTGACGCACTGGCCGCAGTTGCGGCGGATGAAGTGATGCGCCTGGCGGGCCCGGATTCACTGGTAATTCGCGTCAATCACATGAACTCGGAGCAGGTCCGTCTCGAACTTCACCGGAGAGCCGGGCCGAACGGCTATATGCACACGTCCCCGGAACGGTCCGGGGAGGAGTCCCGGACAAATTCGCCGGAAGAAACGGCTGCAATACCGCTGCTCGGTCCCGATGGAGCTATCGGGCGAATATCAGGGTCCTGGCGGCGGAACGATGACGCGCGAACCGGGATACGCCGCATGGAAGCGATGGCGCCGCGCCTGGCCGAGCGCGTTCACTCCCTCCTGCTTCTTGAGCGGTCAGCGATCGCCTCCAGGAATGCCCGATGCCTCGCCGAGATTGAGGCGGCAATTGAACGTTGCGCCGAGCCCCTCCTGGCGCTTGAGGAAGTGACCTCCGTACTGTGCGACCGGTTCGGCGGCGCACGCGTGGCGGTAGCGTTGATCGAGGACAACGGAACGGCGCTTTCCGAGCTTGCGGTCAGCGGATTCCCGGTGGCCGGATGGGCCGTGAACGTCAGCCGGCCCGCCGGGGGCAGTATCGAGGAGGCTGCGCTGCGCGCGAGCGGCCCAATATCCAGCTCTCGGGCCACACCGGACGCCCTGGTGGCGCGATGGCCCGGTGAGGCCATCGCCGTCGGCGCCGGCACGCGGTCGCTCGCCTCGGTCGCGCTGCCACTGGGCGGCGTTGTCTCGGCGTGCCTGTCGGTGAGGTCCCCGGGCGGCGAGGGGATTTCGGACGAGGACGTCGATCTGCTTCGGAGGGCCGCTACCCTCATAACCGGACCGGTTTTAAGGCTCGCCACCAACGCATCGAACGTCGAATCCGGTACTGAACGGGAGGCGATGGCGCGCATCGGCCAGATATGCCAGTCCAGCCAGGGCGTCGATATCCCGTATGCCCGCTTGATCGCAGAGCTCGCGAGCATGGTCCGGTTTGACCAGGTTGAGATCGCCACCCTTATGCCGGACGGTGAAACCGGGCTTCGCGTCTTCCTCGGCGGGACGCCGGTCCCCGGCTGGAACGACAATTCAGAGTTCCAGCTTCACGGGACGGTGACGGAGGCGGTGGTGCGCAGCAGGACCGGGCTGTTCGTCAGCAACGAATCTACGGCAGAACTGGCCGGGAGATTCCCGGCGCAGGCGGCCGCACTCGCCGCAAAGCTATGTTCATTCGCGGCGGCGCCCCTGGTGATCGATGAGGAGCCGGCCGGCAGCCTGGTCGTCCGTTCAACCGGAGCGGCCGCCTACTCGCAACGAGAGCTGTCGATAGTAGAGGCGGTCGCGGTACATCTTTCCGCCGCCATCGCGCGGGGCCGGTTGCAGAACCAGATCGAGCGTCACCGACGTGAACGCGAAGTAATCGCATCGATAGGTTTCGCCTCGTCCTGGGACCTGGAGCCGAAAGTTGTCGCCGAACGCGCCGTGGCAGCCTTCAGGCGGCTTGTTGAATGTGACGGCGTAGTCGTGACGGCAGTATCTGCAGACGCCGATACGGTCAGTCTCGTATTTGCCCCCGACCCCGGCGGAGCCGACAGCCGTTTCTTCGCCGACCGGCTGGACCACCTTGAGCCGAGGCCGGACACCTCGGGCAACGATGATCGTGATAAATACCCGTCATCTCTTCGCACCCGGATCGGCCCGTTGTCCAGGCCGCTCGGGTACATGCATGCGTTTGCCTCCCGACGGGACGCGTTCACCACCAGCGACGCGGATCTACTTGAGCGCGTTGCGGAGCAGCTCGGCGCCGTGTTTGAGCGCGTGAGAGGGGTCGACCATTCGTCCCGTCTGTCCGAGGAGCGGGGACTTCGTCATCGACTGGATCAGCAGAATCGAGAATTGAAAGACCTGACGGCGTCACGGGACCGGTTCATGAGCATGATCGTGCATGAACTGCGCACACCGCTAACATCCGTCCAGCTACTGACCGACCTCTTGATGCAAAACGCACCCTCAAACCTGGGCCAGGAGCAGATGGCCCAACTCGCGCAGATCGCCGACGACGGGGAACGCCTCCAGGGGTTGATCGCGAACCTGCTAGCCGTGTCTCAGATCGAGTCCGAAACGTTCGAACTGGTACGCGAAGAGTTCGATCTGGGCCCGATGATCCGGGACCTCTGCGAAAGTTTCGGTGCGTTACTGGCGGCGCGCGGGCAGAAAATAGAGCTGAACCGTCCCGACGAACCGCTGTGGCTGCATGCCGACCCGGCGCGGCTGTCGTCCGTACTGTCCAACCTGATCAGCAACGCCTGCAAGTATTCTGGCGATGGGATGATCGTTCGGATCGAAGTTGGCCGTGACGGCTCGAAGCTGCGCGTGGCGGTGGTGGATTCCGGGGTCGGGATTTCCGCCCGGGACCTTGAAACACTGTTTACACCGTTCTCCCGCGGCACTAACTCGACCGTGCTCAACCAGCCCGGTTCCGGGCTGGGACTGGTGATCGCACGGTCAATCGTCAGGCTCCACGGCGGCGATCTCTGGTTGGAGTCCACACCGGGTCGCGGAACGACGGCCCGGTTCCACATAGAGGGTGTTCAGGACGGGCCGTCCGAGGCGTACCAGGCGCGGGCCGCGGCCCGCGACCAGCACCGGGATGCCGGGTAAGGGACCACATCGGGTGACGATGTGATCTCCGGCGACATTATGTCCTTTGAGCCAGTAGCCGGTTCATTCAACATACAGTCATGCCAACCAGGGCGAGTAATCACCGGTCTTCCAATACGCACACCAGGCGTTCAATTCGCCTCAAGGGCTTTGACTACGGAAGTTCCGGAGCCTATTTCGTGACCGTGTGCGCCCATGACAGACGCCCGATATTCGGCCGATTCATTGCGGAAACACTTGTGCGGAACGAACCCGGTCGAATCATCGCTGAGGAATGGGCCCGGACCGCTAACATTCGCCCTGAAATCGATACCGACGCGTTCGTAATCATGCCCGACCACGTCCACGGCATCTTGTGGATCAATAAAAACCTTGTTCACCCTTCGCCGACCGTAGGTGTGCTTCCTGAACACGTAGGGGCGTATGGCAATACGCCCGCATTACATTCGCCGTCCCGTACGATCGGGGCGGCGGTACGCGCCTTCAAGGCCGCCGCCACTCGACGGATACGGGAATTGGCCGGCCAGCGAGACCTGATCGTATGGCAACGGAACTATTATGAGCGCGTCATTCGTGACGATCGGGAACTCAACGCGTTGCGTGATTACATCGCGACAAACCCGTTGCGGCAGGTGTTGAAGTGCTAAATGGCGAGGGCGTATTGCCGTACGCCCCTACGATGTCTCGTTCGCCGCACGCCCTACTTCGTTTTGCGGACACCCAGGCTGGCGGCCATGCCGTTTATGTCCGAGTCCTCCGCGTGGGCCGCCGATGGCGGGTGTTCGTAATTGACGGCGTCGGCCAGCGTCTCTGCGCGAACGTATGCCTCGTGCGTGCGCAGCGGTCCGGTCAATTCGTCCGGCCCGGCAACGTAAAGCTCAATACGGTCAGAGATCTCAAAACCGGCTGATTTACGGAGGTTCTGTACCTGGTGCACGATCTCCCTCACGATGCCTTCCGCCTCCAGTTCCGGCGTCAGCTCCGTCTTCACACCCACCGCATATCCCGGCTCGACAGACACTGAATAGCCTTCGAGGCCGGCCTTTTCAACCAGGATCTCGTCCGGTTCCAGCGTGAACTCCCCCAGCGATATCTGGTCGCCACGCTCCGACGCCGCCGCCAGTTCCGCCGGGTCTGCGTCTGCGAGCGCCTGCCTGATCTTCGGCAGGTCGCGGCCGTACTTCGGTCCAAGCAGCGGCAGGTTGGGCTTCACTGACATGCTCAACAACCCGCCCTGCCCCCGCGCGTCGCGCACCGACTTGACGTTTAATTCCTCTTTCAACTGTTCCTCGATGAGCGGCAGGAATCCCCGCTCCCGGTCGGTACGAACATCCACCAACAACTCTGCGAGCGGCTGCCGGACCTTGAGCCGGGACGATGCGCGGGCTGACCTGCCAAGGCTCGCCAGCCGGCGGGCCAGGTTTACCGAGTCCGACAGGTCGGCGTCGATCGCCGATTCGTCAACGACGGGCCAGTCGGACAGATGAACGCTGTCCGGCGCGGTCTCATCAACCCGGGCGACCAGGTTGCGGTACATGGCCTCGGACAGGAACGGGGTTACGGGAGCGAGCAAGCGGGACAACGTCGTGAGCG
>JADFQR010000125.1 GCA_022561735.1 Chloroflexota bacterium
CCGCGTCTTTCTGGATAGCCGCCGCCGCCGCCCACCCGGATGCCGATATCACCCGTTCCAACGTCGGCGTCAACCCGTCCCGGACCGGGATATGTTACGTTCTTCGAGCGATGGGCGCAGACATCGAGCTCGGGAATCAACGAACCGTCGCCGGAGAGCCTGTCGCAGATCTGCGCGTGCGCTCCTCAGCGCTGAAAGGTGTCGAAATCGGAAGTGACATTGTCCCGTTGATGATCGACGAGATACCGGTCATCGCGGTCGCCGCGGCGATGGCGGAGGGTACGACCCGCATCACGGGCGCAGCGGAGCTGAGGGTCAAAGAGTCAGACCGCATAGCGGCCACCGCCGCATGGCTTAAAGCGACCGGGGTGCGGCACGAGGAGGCCGAGGACGGTCTCACGATCCACGGCGCAGGTCGCCTTGAGACTGCGGTGGCCGACAGCTTTGACGATCACCGGATAGCGATGGCGCTCGCGATCGCCGGACTGGTAAGCGACGGAACAATGGGCATCGAACGGGCCGAGTCCGTAGATATCTCGTACCCCACGTTCTGGCGTGACCTGGACACCCTGTCCGGGGTTGTTGCGTGACGGACTCAGCCAGCAAAAAACGCCGATCCGTCAAAAAACAGGCGATGATCATAGTCCTGTCGGGACCGTCCGGGGTCGGCAAAGACGCCATCCTGGAAAGGATGGCGGAACTCAATTATCCATACCACTTCGTCATCACAGCCACGACGCGGGAACCGCGCCCGGGTGAGGTAGACGGCGTGAATCATTACTTTGTCGACCGGGATCGTTTCCAGGAGTTGATCGACACCGACGAGCTACTTGAGCACGCTGAGGTGTACGGCAACATGTACGGCGTGCCAAAACAGCAGGTACGGGACGCGCTGGCCGCGGGCCAGCACGTGATGATCCGCGTAGACGTCCAGGGCGCGGCCCGGATCAGGCAACTTGTGAACCAGGCGCTCCTGATATTCGTGATGCCGCCCACCCTGCACAGTCTCCAGGTGCGGCTTGAAGATCGCGGGGTTGACGCAGTTGAGGCGATCACCGTACGGCGATCAAAGGCCATAGACGAGATAAACGATGCACCCTGGTTTGACCACACCGTGGTCAACCACGACGATCGGCTGGACGACGCCGTGCAGGAGATGATCGGCATCATAGACCGCGAATCAGAACAGAACCCGCCAAGAGTGTTCAACCTCTGATTCGCGTATAGTCTCGCCACGGCTGGAAGCGCGCTTCTCCGCGCGCAACACGCCCTCAGCACGCTGGAGTCAGAATTGCCGAATTCACCGGACAAAAAGGACCAGATCGGGCTGTTTGAGGCGATCGACACTCAACGAGCGCTCCGTTACCTGAAACCTGACCCTGTCCCATCGGAAATGCTGGACCGCATCCTGCTGGCCGCCTCAAAAGCGCCAAGCGGCGGGAACAACCAGCCGTGGGAATTCATCATCATCCAGGACCAGGACGTTAAGAACCAGATAGCCGCGTACTACAAACGGGCATGGGACGAGAGTTACGGGAGATCGCGTGATCCGGGCCGGCTCGGGGCCCGCTCCTACAGTTCCGCAGAACACCTCGCCAACCACATCGCAGAAGCGCCGCTCTGGATAATCGTCTGCGTGCGACACGACGGCTCTCCGCCGACGCTGGGACGCGGCGCGTCGGTCTACCCGGCGGTACAGAACATGCTTCTCGCCGCCCGGGGACTCGGGCTTGCAAGCGTCCTGACGACGTTCCACACGCGTTTCGAGACCGAGGTCGCGGAGATACTCGGGCTGCCCGAAAACGTCCAGACGGCTGCGCTACTTCCGTTCGGCTTTCCGGAAGAGGGCCACGGGTACGGCCCGACCCGGCGCGCGCCCGTGGACGAGGTTCTTCACTTCGACCGCTGGTGACGGCCTTCCCGGAGCCAACGCCTGCCTGACACTCGCCCGCCTGTTACTCGCCCCGGTAATGAATCTCCCGGAGCCGGGCGGCCTGGCTTTTCACGTACCCGCTTCGCGTCATCGCCGGGCGATGGGCGTCTATGAGCTGTCGCGCCTCGGCCGCGTTGTCGTACAGGAGATCCACCACGGTCAGGGCGAGGGCCGTAGCCGAATCCACGACGGCGCGCCGGTAGTCCGCGATCAAGTAGTCGATTCCGTGGCCGGTCCCATCCGCCGCCGCAACGTACGGGTGGAGCACCGGCATGATGTGGGACAGGTCTCCCATGTCCGTTGATCCGCCCGCGTTCATGTGCGCGGCCTGAGATATGAGGGCGTCTTTCCCGAACTGCGAGGTGACGTTAGCGGAAAACAGCCGCGCCAGGTCCGGGTTGTTCTCAAGTGGCAGGTAGCCGGGAATCGCCACGATCTCGAGATCGGCGCCCATCGCAAGCGCCCCGGCGCGGTAGCAGTCCTCGATGCGCGCTGCGATCTTTTCCACCGCCTGGATGGTCCTGCCTCGTACCCGTCCCTCGTACACAACCTCGGCCGGCACGGCGTTCGTGGCGTCGCCCCCGTGCGTGATTATCCCGTGGACGCGAATCTGGTCATCGGCTTCAAATGTCTCGCGCTGCGTGTTGATCGCTGCCAGGGACAGCATCGCCGCCTGCAAGGCGTTAATCCCCTGGTGTGGCGCGCCGCCTGCGTGAGCCGCTTTGCCGAGAAAGCGCACGTAATGGACAAGGTGTGCGTTGCTGGTGCCGCCGACGATGAACCGCCTCTGCGCACGGCTGGAGCTTGTGTGGACCATCATGGCCATGTCAACGTCATCGAATACGCCGAGCCGAATCATCTCCTGCTTGCCGGAGAGCAGGCCAATTTGGCCGGTCTCGCGTAACGCCCATCGCATCCCTATATCGATGAACTCTTCTGCCGGGGTCGCGAGGAACGCCACCCGGCCGGAGAGCGTCGCAGCCACCTCGGGGACGCCCAGCCCTATCGCGGCTCCGACAAGCGCGCCCAGTTGCGAGTGGTGCCCGCAGGCGTGCGCCACACCGGACTCCGGGTCCGCCCCGGGATGTCCGGGCGCACGAAGGGCGTCCAGTTCACCGATCACCCCAACAGTAGGCCCGCCGCCGTTATACGACCGCACCCCCTTTAGCCCGGTGATCGCTATACGCGTCTCCGGGTTGACGCCCGCCTTCATCAACGCCTGCGCAACAACCCGGGACGTGCGCTCTTCAGTGAAACCCGGTTCCGGGTGGTCATAAATGTCCCGCGCCAGCCGGATAATCTCGTCAGCAGCGCCCTCAACGGCCCTGCGGACCGCCGCTTTTACTTCTATCCGGTTAAATTCGCGCGTCGTGCTCACTCGGTGTATGACCGTTCGCTAAGAAACGATCGTTGTAGCGCCAGGTACTGGTCCCGGGTCATTTTCGGCCTGTGCTCAGCCATCACGCGTTTCGCCTCCGACGCTCCATCCGAGAGCAGATCGACGACCGTCATTGCCATCGCCTTCCCGGCATCGAGAACGGCGAGATCGTAATTGTCTACGACCATATCCTCCGCGTGGTTGGACCGTCCTGAGGCTCCACCCACATAAGGGTGTATGCCGGGCATCATCTGGGTCAGGTCGCCCATGTCGGTAGACCCGCCGCGCCGCCCGTACGTATGGACCCGGTCACTGCCCACAAGCGCCTCCGCGTTCGCCCGGTGGATGGCGATCAGGTTCGTGTCCGGGGTGAGCGGAAGATACCCCGGAAGCGTCGTGATCTCCACGGTTGCGCCCACGGCGAGAGCGCCGGCCCGCAACGCACGATCCACCTTCTCATTCGCCCCGGTCATCGCCGGGACGCTCGCGCCGCGCACGAACGTTTCCATCCGCACATCGTCGGGAACGACGTTCACCACGGAGCCGCCGCGGGTGATGATCGGATGTATGCGCACGGTGTCATCGTCCCGGTAAGTCTCACGCTGCGCGTGGATCCCGGCGATCGCCAGGTGAGCGGCGTTCAGGGCGTTGATCCCGAGGTGTGGCGCACCGCCGGCATGCGCCTTGACGCCCTTGAAACGGATGAACTTGGCGATAAGGCCGGTGTTGGACCCGCCGACTCCGAAGCCGTCATGAGGCGGCTCGGTGGTCACGTGCGTCATCATGCAGATATCAACATTGTCCAGCTCACCCAGCCGCACGAACTCCGGCTTTCCGCCGAGGAATTCGATCCGCCCGGCTTTACGTTGCTCGTTCCGCCACTCAATCTCCACGTACTCTTCCGCCGGCACGACCATCAGGGTCACGCTGCCCGAAAGTGCCTCAAGAACGCCAGGCGCCTGCAAGCCTATTGCTGTCGCCAGCATGTTGCCCAGCTGGCAGTGATGGGCGCATGCGTGCGCCGCGGTCGTATCCGGGTCGGCGTTCGGGTGGCCGGGTACCGGCAGGGCGTCCAGCTCGGCGAGAATGGCGATGTTCGGGCCTGCGGATCCTCCCCGCAACGTCGCCGTCAGGCCGGTTACGGCAATGCCCTCCCGGACGTCCAGGCCGAGCGACCTGATGGCGGCCGCCGTCGCCGCCGAGGTTTTGACCTCCTTGAATCCCATTTCGGGATGACCCAGCACGGCACGCGCCAGCGCGATCGCCGGTTCGCCCTGAGACGAAATCCGCGCGCATACGGCGTTCTTTAAATCTGTAGCGGTCCGGGCGGTGGCCAACGCCTCGCTCCAATTGACGGCCCGGTACGGCCGCCGGGGTATTCGGTCAATCCTTTGTTATCTCCGAGGGGGACGCAGTGTAACAACAACGTAGGGCATTTCCTCATCCGGCCGGGGCATAGATCCAGGCGCCGCCGATATACTCCCAGGGATGAAATCGAGCGCAACACATACATGAAAATCGTGATCGCCCCGCAGGGGTTCAAAGGCAGTCTCACAGCGCTCCAGGTGGCGCGCGCCATCGAGATCGGCGTGAAGCGCGCCGTCCCGGACGCCGAGACGGTGCTTGCG
>JADFQR010000126.1 GCA_022561735.1 Chloroflexota bacterium
GCTGGCCCTGCTCAGTTCCCGGTGTCTGCGAGCCGGAACAGTGGAGGATGACGAATCTCTCTCCGTCGTCCTCCAGAGCCGTCACATCCACGCGGTCGGCCGGGAGGATCTGGCGCACAAGGTCAGCGAATCTGTTGTAAACGTCATCGACATCAGGTGACGAACTTATGACGCGTCCGATCTCTGCGATGATTTGCCGTTCCCGCGCTTCGCGTTCGAGATCGGTATAAAGCCGCGCCTGCTCCAGTGCCGGGGCGAGCAGCGTAGCGACTCGTTCCAGGATCGCCAACTCGGCCTCTGTATAAGCGCAGATGGTCTTTGACCGCAGGCTGATCGCCCCCACCACGCGGCCGTCGGCGACCATCGGGGCCGTCAGGAACGATTTCAAACCGGCATCCAGGTTGGCCTGCAGGGAAGGGAACCTGTCCAGAAACTCTTCCGGATGTTCCGCATTCAGGATGAGCCCGACGCGTTCCCGGGCGGCGTAAGAGTTCAGGCTGTCATCAATGGTGTGGTTGGCGCCTTGCTCCCGGCCCGCAACCGGTGTGCCGTGAACATACACAAGGGAGAATGTGTCGTCCTCAGGGTCCAGGAGCGCTATGCCGATACGGTCAAACGCCACGAGGCGTGACACGACATCAGAGACCCCGATGAACACTTCGTTGCCCGGCCTGCCGCGTGCCATGATCGCACTGATCTCGGCCAGGGTCGCCGTCTGGATCCGGTCGGCCTCGGACGCCAGTTGCGCACGCTTGACATCGTCGATGTCGGCAAAGGTGGTCAGGATGGCCGGCCGGCCCCCCCAGACCACGCGGCGGCTTGAAGCTTCGATCCAGCGCTCGGTCCCGTCGTATCGTAATGCCGTCAACTGCCGCCCGTTGACGACGCTCTCATGCTCCAACAGTTCAAGGAATTGCGCGCGTTCGCCGGGATCGCGATAGAAGTCAGAGATGGAATGCCCGACGAGCCTGTTACGGGTGACTCCGAGGAACGACTCGACGAGCGGGTTCACGCACCGGATTGTCCCGTCATCCCGATCGCAAATGAACGCGGGAGTGGGAATCAGGTCGACGATCGCTGTGAGCGCGGCGTTGTCAGGGTGCGCGTCGGAAGAAACCCGTGAGCGCGACCGATGCGCCCCGGTGATACCGGGGCTTTTGTCCTGACCCTTAGCTCTGGCACTCACCGAACGAGCCCTCCGCCTCCCGAAAGTCCGGTTGGCTGAGGTTAAAGACCGGTTGGCTGCGCGGGCATCCGTGCTAATACGGGAATCACATGGCCGAAACCGGTGCGCTCAACAGCCGGGAACGCGAGACGCCCGGGCTGGTAGAAGCCCGGGCGTCATATTCTGAACTCGTGATGTCCGGGGAGGTCTCAGCGGGCCGCCGGGGCGTCAGACGGGGATCGTGTGTCCAGCAGGTCCAACCCGGCGCGGACTTTACCCAGGACGCCGGCAACGTGTTCCTCCAGCGCGAAGAGAACCTCGCTCGCGTACGCGTCGGCGCCGTTACGGCGGCTTCCGGCGTCAGCCTCAGCGTCGTTCATCATGAGGCCGACGCGGCTTTCGGCTTCCTCGTTCTTCCGTGCGGCATCGGCCACGGCTTCTTCGATGATTCCGGCGGCGCGTCGTTCGGCTTCCGAGACGATCTCGGCGGCCTGGCGCGCTGCTTCAGCCGTGACTTCGGTTTGCTGCACCATGCGGGTCGCTTTTTCGGAGGCCGTGTCCACGGCGATGGTCGCCTTTTCTTCGGCCGTCTCCCGGATGGTGGTGGCCTCTTCATCCGCGTATGCGCGAATCCGGCGGGCCTCGATCTCGGCCTGCTTGATCACGCTTTCTTTCTGACGAATGATCGCCTGAGACTCGTTCATCTCGTCTGGAAGATCGCTGCGGATCTCCTTGATGAGAGCGTTGAACCGCTCAAGGTTGACCAACGTCCGCGATGTGGCCGGTACGCGGCCGCTTGCGACGAGTGACTCTAGCTCTTCCAGGCGTTGTTCCAAAGACATTTGCTGCCCCCTGTTTTGCCCTGTCGGGTGCGCTTGGCCGCGTTCCCGGGCGCTGCTGCCGTTAACCGGCCTTGCTGGTTGTTTATTCCCTGTCGTTTATCCCTCAGTCTCATTCAGGCGGTCTCGTTCAGACGGTCTCATTCAGGCGTTGCTTGATTCGGGCGGCCACAGCCACCGACACGTGCGGCGGGACGAAGGCGTCTATCTCCGCGCCCAGCACCGCGATCTCTTTCACACGGCTTGAACTGATGAACTGGTGATCGAGGCTGCTCATGAGGCAGACCGTCTCGACATTCGGTTGCATCGCCCGGTTCATCAGTGCCATTTCACGTTCGTATTCGTAGTCGGCGCCGATACGCAGGCCCCGGACCAGGACAAGTGCGCCGATGCTTGCCGCGTACCTCACGGTCAACCCCGAGTACGCCGCGATCTCAACCTCCGGGAGGTCGGACAGAGCCTCTCGGAACAGGCCCACACGCTCCTCTGTGCTGAACATCAACGACTTCTGAGGCACGTCGTAGACCCCCACTATCACTTCATCGAAAAGCTCCACAGACCGCCGGACGATGTCCAGGTGTCCCTCCGTGACCGGATCAAAAGTCCCGGCATAGAGCGCTTTGACACGGGTGTTCGCGATGTCTGATTTCCTTAGAGTCTCGCCTGTCGTTTCGGGTCGTCCCCGGAACGGGGGCCTGCGGTTATATCCGGTCTATCCCCTGACGCTTCCCCTGATCCTTCTAGGGGGCGTTCATCAGCCGGTAGGTGGATACGGCGGTGTCTCCGTAGCGCCGGCTATCTGTCCTTTCAAGGCGGCCGTACCGGTCCTCAAGTTCGGTCCTGGACGAGTGCTCGGCGAAGATCGTGACCCCCGGGTTGAGAGCGTCCATCTCGTCCAGGTTGCCGATCACCTCGGCGAACGGATCGTCCCGGTATGGCGGGTCGATGAACACAAGATCGAACCGGTTCGTGAGCATCTTTGTAATCCGTTCGCATCGGCCCCTTCGCACCGTTACAAGATCGCCGAACCCGAACTGGCTCGCTGCCTCTGTTATGTCCCTGCAACGCCTTTCGTTTTGCTCGACGAACTCGGCGCTTTCCGCGCCCCTGCTGAGCGCTTCAAGGCCCATCGCCCCTGTGCCCGCGTAGAGATCGAGCACCCTGATCCCCTCCAGTCCGCCCGGTCCGAGCATCGAGAAGATAGCCAGCCGGACCCGTGAAGAGGTCGGACGAAGCCCGGTGCTTCCCCGGCCACGCCCGCGCCGTCCTCCGGATGTTCGGGCGGATGTTCGGGTAACCCTTCGGCCGCCGGCGCTTCCACCGCCGATCCGCATGGGAGCCTCCGGCAGTGCTGAACGGCTGACAAAGGGAGCGCTACCCGCCTGAACTGACGGGACACTGATTATCGAAATCCAGCCCGCTGTACCGCTACGCAAACGTAATGCGCGTTTGGCCCGGTTTACACGCCAGCGTGTCCCCGCCACGATCGTTCACGCACGGACGCGTCGCTGAAAAACAGGGTCAGCCGGGTGGTTGTTAAGTGTTCCGGGCGCCGTGTGATAATGGTCAGATTCCCAACCAACCCACGGGGCTTACAGTCCCGTCCCGCGCCAGCGCGGTGACGTTTTCCCGCCGCGGAGGCCGCTCCGAATGCCCGGTCCAGAAGAGTCAACCGACCGCCCCGTTTCCGAAGCGCGCATCATCCAGGCGCGTATGGACAAACTTGATCGCCTGCGCGCCCGCGGTATCGATCCGTACCCGGCCCGGTTCAAGCCGACCGCCACAAGTGCGGAGGCGCGAATCGCCCTGGACGCCGCCGAGAAGGAACAGGGTGAGGGAGCCAGGTCTGGCCAGTTGACGCTCGCCGGCCGGATGATGGCCCGCCGTGGGATGGGCAAGGCGACGTTCATCGATCTGCGGGATGTGGCCGGGCAGATCCAGCTACACCTGCGGCGGGATGTGCTGGAAGACCAGTACGAGCTTCTCGACGATCTTGATCTCGGAGACTTTATCGGCGTCGAGGGGCCGGTCTTCCGGACGCGCAGGGGGGAGCCGAGTATCGAGGTCCGGTCGCTTACGCTGCTAACGAAGGCGACCCGGCCGCTGCCGGACAAGTGGGCCGGTCTCAAGGATACCGAGAAGCGCTACCGGCAGCGTTATCTTGACCTGATCTCCAACGAGCGAGCCATCGAGATAGCGCGTATGCGCGCTGACATCGTGGCCTCCATGCGCTCGTTCATGCACGGGCGCGGCTTTGTAGAGGTCGAGACGCCGATGCTTGTCACGGTCGCCGCCGGCGCCGCCGCCCGTCCTTTTGCTACCCACCACAACGCCCTTGACCGGGACCTGTATCTGCGAATCGCAACCGAGCTTCCGCTCAAGAAGTTGATCGTCGGCGGGTTCGATAAAGTGTGCGAGATCGGTCGTATCTTCCGGAACGAGGGGATAGACCTGGACCACAATCCGGAGTTCACGACCCTCGAAAGCTACGAGGCTTACGCCGACTACAACGACGTGATGGAGATGGTGGAACAGATGGTCTCCAGCATCGCTATGGACGTTACAGGCTCGATGATCGTTCCGTCCGGGGAGGAGGGCGGCGAACCGATAGACCTGACGCCGCCGTGGCCGCGACTGGACCTGCGGGCGGAGATCAAAGCGCGCTCCGGAATCGATTTCGTTGAGTGCAACGATGTCGAGTCGCTGTCGGAGGCGATGCGTGAGCGGGATATCCATGTCGACCCCGGTGCGAACTGGGGGCGGCTGCTGGACAAGGTGATCTCGGACCATGTGGAGCCGAACCTCGTGCAGCCGGCATTTCTCGTGGATTACCCGGTCGAGATGTCGCCGCTCGCCAAGCGCAAGCCCGGCGTGGACGGCATCGTGGAACGGTTCGAGGGGTTCGTGGGCGGGCACG
>JADFQR010000127.1 GCA_022561735.1 Chloroflexota bacterium
GATACTCCCCGCTTCTAACGGTAGCCTTGACTGACACGATTGAACCGAGGCGCGGCGCGCGCCCGCGTGGGGACGACGTCTGAACATGCCGGACCGGGCCAATTCCGGTTCGAGCCGGGAGGGGACCGGAACGCGGAACACCTCGTTACGGTCCCGGTTCTATTCCGGGTTGCAGAACTCAACTACCCCGGCACACAGAAACCCCGGGACTTCTCCGGACAGGCTGAGCACGACACCATCCCGTATCTACCGCATTCACCGGGGTCCTGATGATTCCGACTCATGACCAGGCTGCGACGAGCTACGTGTTGCACTCCGCAAACGAGCTCGACGTAAAATTTATCCGCCTCTGGTTCACCGACATCCTCGGCACGCTCAAGGGCTTCGCCATCACCGTCGATGAACTCGAGGAAGTGCTCGACCGCGGGGCCACGATCGACGGCTCCTCGATCGCCGGGTTCGCGCGGTCTGACGAGTCTGACATGATCGCCATGCCAGACCCGACCACGTGGCAACTTCTCCCGTGGCGTCCGCGCGAGAACGCCGTGGCCCGCATGTTCTGCGACATCCTCCTGCCGGACGGGACGGCGTTTGAGGGCGATCCCAGGCACGTGCTGCGCCGCAATATCCAGCGCGCCTCGGACATGGGGTTCTCTTTCTACGTCGGCCCGGAACTCGAGTACTTTTACCTTGAGAATTCTGACTCCGTCGTACCGATGGACCAGGGCGGATATTTTGATCAGACCTCCGCTGACACAGGGCCGGACCTGCGCCGCGAGACGGTGCTGGCTCTTGAGGAGCTGGGCATCCCCGTAGCGCACAGCCACCACGAGGTCGCGCCCGGTCAGCACGAGATCGACCTGCGACACCAGAACGCCCTCGCGATGGCGGACACCGTGATCACGTACCGCGTGGTGGTGAAGGAGATCGCGACGCAGCACGGCGTGTACGCAAGCTTCATGCCCCGGCCGATCAATGGTGAGAACGGCAGCGGAATGCACTGCCACCTGTCGCTGGCCCGGGGCGAGCAGAACGCCTTTTTTGACGAGGATGACTCCCTCCACCTGTCCTCGACCGGCCGCAGCTTCCTGGCCGGACTGATCCGCCACTCCGCAGAGATCACGGCCGTCACGAACCAGTGGATCAACTCGTACAAGCGGCTCGTACCCGGCATTGAAGCCCCGGCATACAGCGTCTGGACCGGTGGCAACTGGGGCGATCTTGTCCGGGTGCCGCCGTACCAGGGACGGGCCGAGGCGGTACGCATCGAGTACCGGGCCCCGGACTCCGCCTGCAACCCGTACCTGGCGTTCAGCGTGATGCTCGCAGCGGGGTTGAAGGGCGTGGAAGAGGGCTACGATCCCGGAGAGCCGGTCTCGAAGGATCTTGACAGCATGTCCCCGGACGAGCGCGCCGCCGCCGGCGTGTCCCGCCTGCCCAGCAACCTGGGCCAGGCGCTTGAGCTTTTCCGGGAGAGCGAGCTGGTTCGAGAGGCCCTCGGAGACTCGGTATTTAACAATTTCATCCGCAACAAAGAAATCGAGTGGCGCGAGTTTGAGGCGACGGTTACAGATTACGAAGTCAACCGTTACCTGAAAAAGCTCTGACCTCCCCTCCCCCGGCTTTACGTCTGAAATCCAAGAGAGACCCCGCTTAAATCCATGACAGACCCCGCAACCATGAACCGCCCCCGGGACCGCGATATAACCAACTCCGGAACTGAACCCGGGACCGGCGATGGCTCCCCGCGCTCCAACTGCCCGGTGCACGGACCGGCCGGCCGGCCGATTAACAGTCGCCCTGCGGTGAAACTCCCGCGCCTCAAGAAGATGCGCAAGGTGGGGTTGTACGACCCGGCCTTTGAGCGTGACGCCTGCGGCGTGGGCATGGTCGCCAATATCGACGGCACGCAGAACCACCTGTTGATGGACCAGGCGGTGGAGGTGCTGGTCAACCTCGGGCACAGGGGCGCCTGTGGCTGCGACCCGGAGACCGGCGACGGAGCGGGAATCCTGTTCCAGACGCCGCACGCCTTCTTCGCCCGTGTAACGCGTGACCTGGGTTTTGAATTGCCAGAAGCCGGCAGTTACGGCGTCGGCATGATCTTCCTGCCGCAAGACGCGGCGCTGCGCGAGCGCGTCGAGGCGGAGGTCGAGGCCGGGCTGGAGGAAGAGGGGTTGACGCTCCTCGGCTGGCGCGACGTCCCGACCGACCCGGGCGCGATCGGCGCCCTGGCGCGCGAAGTGATGCCGGTCATCAGACAGGTATTCGTTACCGGGACCGGTGAATCCTGGAAAAGCGATGATGACGGGAACGGTGTCAACGCAGACCCGGACCCGGATGCCTTCGAGCGGCGGCTGTACGTAGCGCGCAAGCAGATCGAGCGGCGCGTCGTTGAACTGGCGTCATCGGTCCCGGAACAGGAACTGGACGTTTTTTACGTCTGCAGCCTGTCGAGCCGGACCATCGTTTACAAGGGCCTCATCATGACCGTCCAGCTGGCCGGGTTCTACCCGGACCTGGGACAGCCGGACGTGATTACTTCATTTGCCCTTGTCCACTCGCGGTTCAGCACTAATACGCTCGGCGAATGGAAACTGGCGCACCCGTACCGGTACCTCTGCCACAACGGGGAGATCAACACGGTGCGTGGCAACCGGAACTGGATGTCGGCCCGCGAGCACTCCCTTAGCTCCGAGCTCTTCGGCGATGACGTGTCGAAGCTATCACCCGTCAACGCCATGGCGGCGAGCGACACGGCCTCCCTGGACGAGGTGTTTGAACTGTTGTCGCTCGGCGGCCGGGACATCGAGCATGTCGCAGCGATGATGATCCCCGAGTCGTGGTACGGCCACGAGTCGATGAGCCAGCCCCGAAAAGACTTCTACGAGTTCCACGGCGGCCTGATGGAACCGTGGGACGGACCGGCGCTGGTCGCCTTCACTGACGGCCGCAAGGTGGGCGCAGTCCTCGACCGGAACGGGCTGCGGCCCTTCCGCTACTACATCACGAAAGACGGCCTCCTGGTGATGGCGTCCGAGGCCGGAGTTCTGGATATCGACCCGGAACAGATCGCAGAGAAACGCCGCCTTGAGCCGGGCCGGATGTTCCTCCTGGACCTTGAACAGGGCAGGATCGTCGGAGACGACGAAATCAAAGACGGGCTGGCGGCTCGCAGCCCGTACGGCGAGTGGCTGAAGGACCAGCGGGTTGTCCTGGACGATCTGCCGGAGCGGCCGTCCGACGAGATCCCGGGCGTAAACCTGGACACGCTGGTGACGCGTCAGCAGGCCTTCGGGTACACGCAGGAGGACCTGCGCGTGCTGGTGGAGCCTATGGGGCGGGACGGCACGGAAGCGCTCGGCTCCATGGGCAACGACACACCGCTTGCCGTACTCTCCGACCGGCCGCAGAGCCTGTTCACCTATTTCAAGCAGCTATTCGCGCAGGTCTCCAACCCGCCGCTTGACGCCATCCGCGAGCAGCTTGTCACGCAGTTGTCGGTACCCGCCGGAAGCCGCGGCGGGCTGTTCCAGGAGACACCGGAACACGCTCGGCTGCTCCGGATTGACCGCCCGGTGCTCTCTAACTCGGACCTCGCCAAGATAAAGGCGCTGGACCTGCCCGGGCTGCGGGCGACGACCATCTCCACGCTCTTTCCCGTCTCCGACGGCGCTGAAGGCCTTAAGAATGCGCTGGACCGGATACGTGCGGAGGCGGACCGGGCCGCGGCCGAGGGTTACTCGCTAATCGTACTTTCAGACCGCGGTGTTGACGCCGAGCATGCTTACATCCCCGCCCTGCTCGCCATCGGCGGCGTCCATCACCACCTGATCAGGCAGAAGACGCGGACGCAACTGGACATCATCGTGGAGTCCGGAGAGCCGCGCGAGAACCACCACTTCGCCACGCTGTACGGGTACGGCGCCTCCGCCGTTAACCCCTACCTGGCCTTCGAGACGCTGGCAGGGCTTCGTGAGCGTGACTACGACGGAGAGCGCGCCCTGCCGGACCAGGAGAAGGTTGAATACAACTTTGCCCGGGCGATCGAGAAGGGCGTGCTCAAGGTGATGTCCAAGATGGGCATCTCCACGTTGCAGGGTTACCAGGGCGCACAGATATTCGAGTCGCTCGGGCTTTCGCAGGAACTTGTGGACGAGTACTTCACATGGACGCCGACCCGTATCGAGGGGATCGGGTTGGAGGAGATCGCGGGCGACCTCCTGGACAACCATGCCCGGGCGTATCCCGAGACGACGCTGCCGGGCAGGCTGGCGCTGGAGATCGGCGGGCTGTACCTGTGGCGCGGCACCGGCGAGAAGCACCTGTACGACCCGGACTCGATTGCGCTTCTCCAGCACGCATCCAAATCCAACAACGCACACACATATTCACTGTTCGAGAAGTCGGCGAACGACGAGTCCCAGCGGCTTGCGACGATTCGCGGTCTGCTCGATTTCAAGTTCGACCCTGACGGCGGCGTGCCGCTTGAAGAGGTGGAGTCCGCAGAGACGATCGTGCGCCGCTTCGCCACCGGCGCCATGTCCCTGGGCTCTATCAGCCGCGAGGCCCACGAGACGCTGGCTATCGCCATGAACCGCATGGGCGCCCGCTCCAACACCGGAGAGGGCGGAGAGGACCGGATCCGGTACACACTTGATGCGAACGGGGATGACCGCTCCAGCCGCATGAAGCAGGTCGCGTCCGGACGTTTTGGCGTGACGACCGAGTACCTGGTCAACGCCACCGATCTACAGATCAAGATGGCGCAGGGCTCCAAGCCGGGCGAGGGCGGCCAGATCCCCGGCTCCAAGATCACGGACTACATGAGCGGTATCCGCGGGACCACGTCCGGCGTCGGACTGATCTCACCGCCGCCGCATCACGATATCTACTCAATCGAGGACCTGGCTCAAC
>JADFQR010000128.1 GCA_022561735.1 Chloroflexota bacterium
ACGGGCGTTTTTGTAGTATCAGCATTGGCCCAAGCGCGGAGGACGTTCTTAGGAAATACAAAGGTAATGCCATCCAATGGAAGAAACGCTACCGTCCCTCTGCGTTCGCAAAGATGATAGCAAAGTTCGCTTACACTCAGGCGGCCGCGCAAGGACTCCTAACGACAATTCAGTCACCATCGCCACTGGTGCCTTCAATGCTCGGTCTCGACAAATTTATAGGGCATTGGGTAGGTTCGTCAAAAGAACCGTTTCTTACAATCCCAGATGAACTTCATGTGGTAAAGGTAATAACAGACCTTGAGCAAAGACTGCTCATTGGGGAGGTTCAGCTTTTCTGCAATTATGGGATGCCAAGATACGAGGTGGTTCTGGGAGAACTAAAATCGTAATCTTGCATTCCAGTTTCCACCTCCTTCGGCAGTGTCTCAGACTCAACCCGTTCGTTGAACAACTCCTCGGGAACACGAGCGACGCGGACAGCTTGTTTTGTTGGTCACGGGAAAGGCCCGCGTTCTCCGCAGCCTTAGTTCTGGAAAAAGGGGAGTCACCCCCCGCTTTTGTTTTGCCGGTTGCTGGCTACTGTGCCCCGATGATCCGGAGTACGACACCGGCGCGTTGCCGTACGACCCGGGCCTTGTGGCCTACCTGACGCGGGCGTCCAGATACGCACGGTAAAACCCGTTCCATACGGCCTCCGCGATGCTACACTCGCCTTTCGAATTACCGGGCCGTTCGCGGTCCGGCGCCCCCCGGACCGATGTGCAAATGAGGAGTGTTGCGCCCCGGCATGGACAGCCTCCAATTCACGGAACGCCCGGAACTAAGGCGGACCATCATGCTGATGGCGTTCTCCGGCTGGCCCGACGCGTCCGAGGCCGCGACACGGGCGATCCGCTACCTCTCGAACGAGCTGTCGGCGAAGCAATTTGCGTCGATCGACCCCGAGGAGTTCTACAACTTCGTCGAGCAACGCCCAAAGGTAAGAAACAGCGCTAACGGCGAGCGAATCATTTCCTGGCCGGAGAATCACTTCTACGCCTGGCGCAACAGCAACGGCGAGGGCCGGGATATCGTGTTGTTTCGCGGCGTTGAGCCTCACTTCAAGTGGCGTTCCTACTCGGCCATGATCTACGAGGTCGCCGAGGCGTGTAACGTGGAACTGGTGGTCACGCTCGGGGCGCTCCTCGACGCTGTCCCACACACCCGGCCGGTGAAGGTAACCAGGTCAGCGATGACCCGGAACCTGGGCCCGGAACTTGAACATCTTCAATTTGATCTATCCACCTACCAGGGTCCGACCGGCATCATGTCGATCATCCTGGACCGAATGACCGCGGCGGGGATCCCCTGCGCCAGTTACTGGGGTCATTCCCCTCACTATGTCCAGGCAAAGCCAAATCCGAACGTGACAAAAGCGTTACTGGACGCCATCACCGAGATCATCCCCGTCGAGATCGACACAGAACGCCTTGAGCGGCGCGGCGCTGAGTTCACCCGCCGGCTCACAAAGGCGCTTTCCGACCAGGATGAGGTAACCCGTTACGTTAGCGAACTGGAAGAGCGCTGGGACAACGAGAACTCATCCTCGGACGCAGTATCAAACGGGGCAGATGCTGCTCCATTGATCGCCGAGCTTGAAGAGTTCTTACGGCGTGAGGCCGGGTCTTCCGGGGACGGAACGGCGAACGACGACGATGGTGACGAACCCGAAAATCAAGACGAGCATGAAGGGAACCCGCCGGGTGTCTAAACTGACCGACCGCTTCGATGAGCTCGGCCGCATCTCGTCGGCCCCGCTGGGATTCGCGACGCGCCCGCGTGCGGAAACGTCGCCTACGATGCTCCTGATCGGCGCGGCGCCCGCGTCCGACGCTGAAAAATACGCCGGCGCCAGAGGTGTGGACGCACTCCTGCTAACCGGAGCCGAGGGTATTGCGGCCGATGACAGCTCGCTGGGCGCCCTGGGGAAGGCCCTCAAGGGAAAGTTGTGGGGCGTCTCCGTGGGAGACATCGGTTTCAAGGGCCTTGAACATCTGATGGACAAGGGGTGTGACTTCGTCGTCCCATCCTCAGACGATCACTCCGCCGCTGTTCTTCGCGATGACGATATGACGAGGGGCTACGAGGTCGACACCTCGCTTGACGAAGATCTCGCCCGGGCTATCGATTGCCTCCCGATAGATTTCCTGGTCCTGACCCCGCCCCCCGGCATCTGGCCGCTGAAGCTCTCAGGCCTGATTAAGTTGCAAAAAACGGTGAGCATGGTCGGCCGCCATTTCGTACTTCGCATAGAGCAGCCGCCGACCCCGGAGGAACTTGAGGTCGTTCGCAACCTGCCGGTTGACGCCCTGCTTGTTGATCTCACGGTCACGTCGTCTGACGATCTTCACAAGTACCGCAAATGTATCGACGGCCTCCCCCCGAGAAAGCCACGCCCGGGCGCAGGTGACCACAACGACGCCATGTCCGGCGTGCCGCAAACGGGCGTCACGGACGGAGGGCATCAACACGAAGAAGATGACGACGACGACTGGGACGATGACTGACCACCGTCTGCCCGGAAATTCGCTCCTGCTCCGCTTCAAATTGTCCTTGTGACCGAACAGCCATTGAAGTGACCGGCGGTCAGTTCCCGGGACGCCAGACCCGTACACGCTGGTCCTTCGTATACCTTTCAACGGACATCTTCATCAGCCGCCGCGGCCAGGCCCGTGCATCCGGGGAACGTGGCACGGCTGTGCTATTCTTCCATCGCTTTCAAAGCTAAATTGACCCGGATAACCCGGCTACTGAGATCCCGGTCACCGGACGGTTTGACGCACCGGAAGGTACCGTACTGGTCGCCGTCCGGAACCCCCTGTAGTAAATGCCGCGCACGCGTCTTCCGGAACTCCCCGGTAGCCCCCGGGACTCTCCGGGTGACATGCGGTAAAGCCCCGAGGAAAGCCGCATGACGCAGGTAACAATCATCGGACTCGGCCTTATCGGCAGCTCGATGGGCATGGCGATACGCTCGGCCCGCAAGAATGTGAAGGTGATCGGCTTCGATCACAACTCCGCAGTCCAGAGCCGGGCCAAGAAGATCGGCGCGATCGATGACGACGAGTGGCAGCTGGACAAGGCCGTCCGGGACGCCGATCTGGTTGTTCTGGCGGTGCCGGTGCTTGAGATACCGACTTTGCTGGACAACATGATGGGCTGGCTAAAGCCCGGGACCGCCATCACCGATACGGCGAGTACGAAGGCGCGCGTCATGGAGTGGGCGGCGGAAAGGGTGCCGGACTCCATCGGATTTGTCGGCGGCCACCCGCTGGCGGGTGGGGGGCTAAGCGGACAGGACGCGGCCAACCCGGATATGTTCATGGGCGCCTCATACCCGCTGATGCCGGCCATACGCGCACCGGAAAAATGCGTGAAGACGGTCGTCGAGTTTGTGCAGATGCTGGGAGCAAACCCCCGGTTCGTCGACGTTTCGGAGCACGATAGCTACATCGCTGCGGTGTCGAACGGTCCCGTATTGATGTCATCCGCGCTGGTGCTTGCGGCTTCCAAGAGCCCGGCCTGGGCCGAGATCAGCAAGTTTGCATCGGCCGAGTTCGGCGATATGTCCCGGCTCGCCGGCATGGACCCGGAAATCACCCACGGGATCTGCAAAACGAACCCCGAGATGGTCCTCCACTGGCTTGACTCGTTCATCGCAGAACTCTCCAGCCTGAGGGAGTCCGTAGCGTCGATAGACAACGAGGGCTCTGAAGACGTTCTCAAGGCCCAACTCACCGAGGCCTATGAGCAACGGCTGCGCTGGACGGCGGGCGTCAGCCCGGAAACGGAGATGCCGGATTCAGAAGCCGGGTCGATAGGTGATTCCCTGGGCACCATGTTCCTGGGCGGCACAATGATGGGCCGTATCCGCGGCAAGCGGGGTCACGGGAAAGACGGACGGAACTGATCCGGCGCCACCTGATCCCCGGGGCAAGACGCGGTTAGTCTGGAACCATGGCACGAGAGGTTTCACGGCCGCGGCGTCTCCGCGGTTCCATAGAGATTCCCGGGGACAAATCCATATCGCACCGCGCCGTGATGTTCAACGCCGTCGCGGACGGCTCGGCAATCGTCACCAATTTCTCCGGCGGCGCTGACTGTACCTCTACCATCGGAATATTGCGGGCGATGGGCGTGGAGATCGAGCGAGCGCAGGGCCCGGGGGGACGAGGCGACACGGTCCATATCTCCGGCGTGGGGATGCACGGGCTGACCGAGCCATTAGAAATCCTGGACGCCGGCAATAGCGGCACGACCACCCGCCTGATGTCAGGCCTCCTCGCGGGACGGCCCATGTTGAGCATCCTGACGGGTGACGACTCGCTCCGGTCAAGGCCGATGGGCCGGGTAATCGAGCCGCTTCAAAGCATGGGCGCAGAAATATCAGCGCGCGGCGGCGGCAGGCTTGCGCCGATCGTATTTCACGGTGGATCGCTCCACGGCATCGAGTACGAGATGCCGGTAGCCAGCGCACAGCTCAAGTCCTGCCTCCTGCTGGCCGGGCTGCGTGCGGATGGCGCAACGGTCATCAAACAACCGGCCGTCTCCCGGGACCACACAGAACGGATGCTGGCCGGAATGGGCGCGGATATCCAGGTCAACGGTCTGGACGTCACTGTCCGCGCATCGGACCTGACTGCGGCGGACGTAGAAGTGCCGGGCGACGTGTCATCCGCGGCTTTCTGGATAGTCGCCGCCGCCGCCCACCCGGATGCCGATATCACCCTTTCCAACGTCGGCGTCAACCCGACCCGGACCGGGATATTTGACGTTCTTCGGGCGATGGGCGCAGACATCGAGCTCGTGAATCAACGAACCGTCGCCGGAGAGCCGGTCGCAGATCTGCGCGTGCGCGCATCAGCGCTGA
>JADFQR010000129.1 GCA_022561735.1 Chloroflexota bacterium
TAGCGAACATCTTGCCGGTACGCCCGAATCCGGTGATAACCTCGTCGGCGATCAGCAGCACGCCGTAGCGGTCGCAGATCTCGCGAAGCCGCGGCCAGTACTCGTCGCCGGGAACCGCCACAGCGGCCGGCACGCTTATCGGTTCTGCGATCATCGCAGCGACCGACTGCGGGCCGTGGAACTTGATCGCGTCCTCGACAGCGTTCGCACATAGCTCGGCGCATTCAGACGGCGTCTCACCGCCATACTCGCAGCGGTACGGGTTCGGCTGGGCCACGTAGATCATCCCCGGGTATTCTGGCCCGAAGTCCGAGCGGGCGCTCCCGGACACCGGCCCGCCCAGCCAGGTCGTCAGTCCCAGGGCGCCGTGATATGACGCCTTGCGGCTGATGATCTTGTACCGGCCCGGCTCGCCCATGCGCTGCTGGTAGGCGCGTGCGATCTTGATCGACGTCTCGTTGGCTTCCGAACCGCCGCTCACGAAGAAGGTGCGGGACAGATCCCCCGGCGTGATCTCGGCAAGCTTGTGCGCCAGCCTCGCCACCGGCTCGGTCGTCGTCGCCTGGGGGAAGTAGGCGAGCGACTTCATCTGCTCGTAAGCTGCGTCGGCGACCTCGGTGCGGCCGTAGCCGATGTTCACCGACATGTAGCCGCCGTTAACGTCCAGCCACGTCTTTCCCGTGTTATCGGTGACGTGAACGCCTTTGCCGCCGGTCATGATCACCGGCTCGCCGCGCTCAGCCATCTCCGCCCAGCCCCTGTTGTGCATCCACAGGTGCTTCACCGCCGAGCGCCGCAGTTCTTCCCTGGTGTCTATGCCGGTCATCGAGGTCCTCCTGGGTCCCTTCTCCCGGTGGGAGAGGGCGAGGGTGAGGGAGAAGTTTTGAAGTTCATCGCTGGATTTGAAGGCGATATCTGAGACGCACTCTCACAGATCCAGCCCAAACACGCGTATCGCGTTCTCGCTGTTGATGGCCTCACGCTCCGCATCCGAGAGATGGGGCAGCGCTGCCACCTGTTCAGCCGGCGCATAGTCACCCATGCCGAACGGGTAGTCGCTGCCAAGCATCACCCGTTCCGGCCCGACGGTCTCCACGAGGTAGTTCAGGGCCGGGACGCTGTGCGTGATGGTGTCAAAGTAGAGCAGCTTGAAATATTCGGACGGCGGCCGGGTGATCGTCGTCTCCACGAGTCCCTGCCGCCAGCCGTGTTCCCAGCGCCCGCGCAGCAACGGGCTTGTGCCGCCGCCGTGCGATAGCACGAATTTAAGCGCTGGCATCTCCGCAAGGATTCCGCCGAATATCAGGCTTGCCACCGCGACCGATGTATCGGTCGGGTTGCCGATCAGGTTGTTGAGGAAGTAGGAACCAAGCCGGTCAGCCCCGAGCACGTTGTTCGGGTGAATGAACGCCGGAACGTCCAGCTCTTCCATCTTTCTGTACAGAGGTGCGAAACGCGATCCGTCCAGGTTCTCGCCGTTCACGTGGGTGAGCATCTCCAGCCCGCGGAACCCGAGTTCTTTTACGCAGCGTTCAAGCTCGGCCGCCGCGGTGTCCGGCTCCTGCATAGGTATGCTCGCCAGACCGATGAAACGGTCCGAGCCGTCGATCGCCTCTGCCACGGCGTCGTTGAGCCGCCGGCACTGGGCAGGATCAGCGTTTTGCAGCCAGTTAGGGCCGGAGACGAGCTGTATATCCACGCCTCGCTCGTCCATAGCCTTCAGGCGGGCGTCAAGGTTGGACGGGTCGTCCTTCAGATTGGCCGCCGGACCGAACGGGTTGCGGCCAGGCCCGGACGGCATGAGGTCAGAGCAACTCTCGGGCAGGAAGTGGGCATGTACGTCAATTCTCATAGCCCGGCGATTGTATACGGCAACGACACACCCCCAAACCTCGTCGAGGGACGGAAGAGGCTAGAAGCAGCCCCCTCCTGCTTCAGGAGGGGGTCCGGGGGTGGTTACCTGCGTCGTCAACGCGTTGGCAGGCGGATCGCGAAACGTTCCCGGGTCTTGCCGCGTCCGACTGTCGTTCCCGGGCCTGCTTCGGAGAGCGCGGGCTGCCTACCGCCTGAACTCGCTCGGGTCTATCGGTAGCGCCACCGGCTCACCCCGTTCTGCGGACAGGTCCATCGCCATCGTCAGCATGAGATTGCGGTGGCCGTCCGCCGCCGTGGCGTGGTGCGTCTTCATGCCTGAACCGACGCGTGCGTACCAGGAGTTCGTCTCCTCGCGCATCGGACCCCACAACTGGCCGTCGTACATATCGCCCGGCGGGTAGCTGGTCATGAAATCAACGTGCCGCTGGAACTCCGGCTCGAACCCCTCCGGGTTGTAACCGGCGCCCTGCGGCACCTCCGACGCAATGACCATGTCACGGTGCGTGTCCTCGATATCGATCACGCCCTTCGTCCCGACAATCCCGATCTCGAGCCCGTACACGGCGCCGGGCCACACGATCGGCAGCGCCCAGCTGATGTTCATGGACCAGATCGTGCCGTCGTCCATCGTGAAAATCCCGAATGTGGCGTCCTTGGTGCCGATGTCCCTGAGGGCCTTATCCGACGACTGCGCGTACACCGAGACCGGTGTTTTGCCCTCCATGAGCCACATGCACATGTCCACGGTGTGCGTGCCGGACACCACCATCGGCGTCAGGTTTTCTCGATTGCTGGTGCGCCGGGTCGTGGCGATCGGCACCATCCGGTTCATGAAGGCGCGCGCCACCACTGCGGTGACATCGCCGATCTGGCCGGTCACGAGCTTCTGCTTGACCGCCAGGAAGCGCCGCCGGAACCGCTGGGTGTAGCCGACCACGGCGTCGACGCCGCTCGCCTCGATCGCTTTCAGCACGACCAGCGACTCCTCGGCGTCCGTCGCAAGCGGCTTTTCGATGAACAGTGCGTGGCCCCGCTCAATGGCGGCGAGGGTCGGACCGACGTGGAAGTTCTCGTCGGTCGCGATGATCGCGGCGTTTACCTCCGGCCGCCTGAGCAACTCCTCGTAATCCCCGGTGAAGTAGTCAGCCCCGGAGTCCTCCATCAGTTGCTGGCCGACATCCTCCTTGATATCGCAAAGGCCGATCCAGCCAACGCCGGGGTGGTCCTTTGCGATCATGGCCCTGATGCGGCCGATGGTCCCGCTTCCGATGATGGCAAGACCGATTTCTTTCGATTTGCTGTCGCTCAACCTGGCCTCTTTTCTCCGGAAACCTTCGCAAGGTACACGTCACTCCCGGGGAGCCGGGAATCGAGCGCGTCTGTGAACCCGCCGCGTTAGCGGGCAGTCCTTCCCCGGAAGGACCCCCTCATCCTGCGCCTTCTCCCGTGTGGGAGAAGGGAACCGCTTACGCCGCGTCATTTATCCCCTGAGAGCCTCAGAGACGGCCCGGCGCCCTAGATCGTGCCGACTACCGTGATCTCTTCTATCGGGAACTGCGTCGTGATCTCGGGCCCGTCCTCGTTGATGACCATCATCTCCTCTACACGCACGCCCCACTGAAGCGGCTTGCCGTGCTGGGTCTCCAGCGCAAAGCTCATGCCGACCTTGATCTCCACCGGGTGATCCAGCGAGTAGATGCGGGAGACGACCGGTGCGTCGTACTGCGCCAGTCCCAGCCCGTGACCCCACAGGTTGGCCGCCGCCTGGTCCTCTTCGTCGTAGCCCCAGGCCTCCTTCGCGGATGGCCATACCTCTGCGATGTCGCGCGTTGTCGCGCCCGGCCGCACCTTGTCGATGGCCTCGTAAAGCCACTCGTAGGCGATCTTGTAGTAGTCCTTCTGTTCCTGGGTTGGCTGTTTGCCCACGCAGTAGGTCCGGTACTGGCAACTTTTGTAACCGTTCCAGGTCACCGCCGCCATATCGATGATCACCAGGTCACCGGGCTGGATGATCCGGTCCGAGAAGTGACGCCAGTTCGGCCAGCTATTCGGTCCGGACGAGACGATGACGTCCTCCACGTCCTCAATGCCCGGGATCCTGTACAGGTAATCCATGGTGAACGCGGTGATCTCGTGCTCCTGCATGCCGGCCCGCATGTAGTTGGCGATGGCGGTGTGAGCGCCGTCGCAGATCGCCGCAACTATCCGCATCGCCTCCAGCTCATCCTCGTTCTTGATGGTCCGCGCCTCCACCATGGGGGTCATTCCGTCCACCCAGTTGATGCCCGCCGCGTTGAATGAACTGATCATGTTCAGATCGATCATATCGACGCCCATCGGCTCGTTCTCGACACCGTACTGCCGCCTGATCTCCTGTATTGAGTTCGTGAACTTCGTGACCTGCTGCTCGGCGGCCGGGCCGACGGCGCCCTTGATCCACGAGTAGGCGTACCGGACGTTTTCCTTTGGCAGCCACGGGCAGTGGCGGTTGATCTGGGTGCCGATGTCGCCCTGCTCAAACAGCACCGGCTCCGCGCCCTGGCAGAGCAGCGCGTACCGGAGTCCCGGCTTCAAGCGGCACCAACCCGGAGTCACTGTGCTCGTGATGTAGCGGTTGTTCTCGTCATACATCACGAGAAGTGAGCCCAGCCCCGCCTTGTCCATCGCGTCCCGAGCCCGGTTCAGCCGGTATGTCCGCAGCCGGTCCCAGTTGATGCGCTGCTGCCAGTCAGTACCGACGAGGCCGAAATTCGATGTACCACGGGTTGCCACGGCTTACTCCTGTGTGTGTTGTTCTTTTAATGGCGGCGGTGGAGCGGCGGGCTCTTCGTGCTTCCCTGGAACCCGACGAGAACACCGATGAGACGGATCGGCGCACATCCACCTGCGGACGACCGGAATTAAAGCACGTCTGCGACGCACGGAACCGCCGCTGCTGAATCCCCGGAAAGGCGGTACGTTGCCGTTACCCTACCTGCGCCGCAGTCGAGCGGGTTGATCTACACACAAA
>JADFQR010000130.1 GCA_022561735.1 Chloroflexota bacterium
CATCCC
The DNA here is from genome assembly GCA_022561735.1 of Chloroflexota bacterium. The sequence goes on from JADFQR010000130.1 coordinate 7, forward strand.
GGGGGACCCGCCAGAAAGACCGGGTACGCATCCCGGGGGACCCGCCAGAAAGACCGGGTACGCATCCCGGGGGACCCGCCAGAAAGACCGGGTACGCATCCCGGGGGACCCGCCAGAAAGAACGGGGACGCACCCCGGGCAGATCGCATCAGGGAGCGGACAGGCCGGACTTCTCGTTCAACCAGCCAAGCAGCACATCCACTGTCTCCCCGTCCAGCGTACGGCCGAACACGTTGTACGTGGCGAGCCCGGTCTCAACGTTCCCGGACGCAGCGTCGGGCGACACCAACTTGAGCACGTGGTCCGCGCGAGCCGGATATGCAAACCGCACGTCCTGTCCCGGCGCAACCACCTCCTCCCATTTGCCGCCGTCAACAGGCCAGTCCAGCTCACTGTCCGCCTGCCCGATCAACACCAGGACCGGCGGCTTGATTTCGGGGAGGAGCGACACGATGTCCAGGTTCCAGATCTCGGAAATGTAGGGCTGGTTCAACGGGTGGCTCAGGTTGTCGAAAAGCATCTGCAGCGAAGGCGTGAGGCCGGGATCGCCGTCGGGCAATGTGCCTTCGATAAAAAAGGCCATCGCGGCGTCGAAACGCCCCAGCAAAGGCTCATCCTCGGGGCCGGTCGTCAACTCGCCAAGCCTGCGGATCACCTGCTGCCGGAGTGTCAGGCCGCTAGGAGCGAGGAGCGCTATCCCGGCGACCGCGGGTTCTGAAGATTGCCGCTCGCGGAGCAGAACATAGAGCGCGCCTTCATCATGTGCGACCACGAATATGCGATCCCGGTCCACCTCGGGCCGGGACGCCAGGAACTCGATCGCTCCAGAAACTTCGTTCACCGAGTCGCCCAGGCGGTTTTCGCCGGGCAGCGGCGCGGTCTCAGCGAATCGCCTTCCGGTCCCACGACCGTCGTATCGGAGCGTTATGTATCCCTCGTCGGCCATCGCGGCGGCGAGAAGGCGGCCCGAGCCGTTTATGCCGGGGATCGACGGCGACACCCAGTCACGGTCTGCGCCCCCTCCATCAGCGACCAGCAGAACCGCAGGTAACACCTCGCCGCTCACCCAACCGGCTGGGATAGTGAGCGTTCCGCCCACGAGACCATCACCGCTCGGCCAGAGGACATCGGTCGACCCGGGACGGGCGGGCTCGTCTGGCGAGAACCCATCGGTCAGATTGAGCGCGTCCGACGGCGTTCCCAGCGCGGTCGGGGTCGGCGGCGGCGATGTCGGAAGCGGCCGGGGGCTTGATGTGGCTGACGCCGTTATCTCCGGGGTCGGCGACCTGTCCGGTAACGTGACCGTTGGTTGTATGTTTGCCCCGGGCGTCGGCAAAGGGCTTGAACCGCCCGGGGATTCGTAACCCCCGCAGGCCATCACGACCATGACGAACCCCGGCGCCAGCGCCGCAAAGGCTGGACGCAGCAATGATCGAACCGGGCCGGGATGCAGGATTCCCACGAACGCAAGATAATCCATGCCTCGCAACAACAGGCCGGTCGAAGCTACGGTCTCGAAGTGATTTCCGGGTCCGGCCCGATAGAAACCTGACAGAAACATGGCTGAAACCCGGCAAAAAGCCGGTGAAAGCCAGAAGAAAGCCAATAGAAAGAAGGTCCTAATGAACGTCGCAGAGTTTGCAGCGGAAACGCTGGGCAGGATGACCACAACGCTGATATCGGAACTGGAAGGGCTAACGGTCGAGGAGTTGTGCTACCGGCCTGACCCTGAGGCGAACACCATCGCGTGGCTTACATGGCACCTCACGCGCGTCCAGGACCACCACATGGCGCACATGGAGGGCAGGGACCAGATCTGGGTCGACGCCGGGTGGGACATAAAGCTCGGGATGTCGTCAGACCTTGAAGACCACGGCTACGGCCACACGTCTGAGCAGGTGGGCGCGTTCGTCCCGCCGGACGCCGCCACGCTGGCCGCCTACCAACAGGCGGTGTCTGAGCGGACGCTCAAGTACCTGGGCGGCCTGTCGAACGACGACCTCGGGCGCGTGATCGACCGGTCATGGGACCCGCCGGTGACGATCGAGTCCAGGCTGGCAAGCGTGGTGAACGAGACGGCCCAGCACGTGGGGCAGGTTTCGTACCTGAAAGGACTGGTAGAACGGAGGCGGTAGGGACCCGCACGAGGTTCGACGCCACCGCGCCCCGAAGCTCTCAAACGAAGCTCTCAAAGGCCCGATACCCGAGTGCGCCGCTCCCGATGCTACAATCCCGCCCGCTTGACGCCCGCGTAGAAGCGCCACCGCCAGCCGGACCGGCGGCTCCGGAAAATAATCGACGAAATGCAAATGAGGTAGCACGAATTGCTAAAGCACTTTCAGGTCCCGGACGACATCGCGGTCCGAGTAAAGATCGAAAACCTGACTGAGGCGACAAAACAGGTGTTCCTCAAGATGGGCGTGCCTGAAAACGACGCTGACCTTGCCACCGACGTGCTGATGCAGGCGGACCTTCGGGGCGCGGACACGCACGGCGTCTCCAACATGCTGCGAGCGTATGTCGCTTCCTACGGCGACGGGCGGACCAACCCGACCCCGAACGAAAGAATCGTCAGGGAGACCGCCTCGACGGCCGTGTACGACGGCGACGGCGGCCTCGGGATCATCACCACCCCGCACGCCATGGAGATCGCGATCGAGAAGGCGCGCAACACCGGCGTCGGCATGGTCACGATCAAGAACTCCGGCCACGCCGGGATGATGGCCTACCACGCCCTGATGGCGGTCGAGGCCGGGATGATCGGCACGGCCTACACGGCGGGCGGCAACTCGATGGTGCCGACCTGGGGCGCAGAGCCAAAGCTCGGCACGAACCCGATCGCCTTTGCCGCTCCGACCAACAACGAGGAGCCGTTCAGCTTCGATGCCGCCATGACGTCGATCGCAGGCAACAAGATCGGCCTGGCAAACCGGCTCGGCCACGGCCTTCAGCCGGGCTGGGTGGCGCATGACGACGGCACCCCGGACATGGAGGGATCGGCCACATCGGATTTCGAGGCGGGCGGCGTCCGGATGCAGTTGCCGTTGGGCTCCACCCGGGAGCTGGGCTCCCACAAGGGCTACAGCCTGGGCGTGATGGTGGACATCATGTGCGGCCCCCTGTCCGGCGCGGCCGGGTTCGACGCAGCTACGCGTGAACGCCGCGCTCACTTCGTCGCCGCATATGACGTTGAGGCGTTTGTGCCGCTGGACGAGTTCAAGGCGGACATGGACGGCATGATGAAGGGGCTGCGCGAGACAAAGCCGGCCCCCGGCCACGACCGCGTCGTTTACGCCGGGTTGATCGAGGTTGAGACCGAGAAGGAACGCCGTGAAAACGGCATCCCACTGCACCCGGAGGTCGTCGAGTGGTTTGAGAGCATCTGCAGCGAGCTAACCATCCCGTTCAACCTGCGGGACTGAGCCCGTGGGGCTTTGCGGCTCCCGAGGTTCGCGCGAGGTCCTAAGACGAGTTCGCAGCGAAGCCCTGAAACGAGTTCGCCGCGAGGTCCTGAGGTGAGTTCGCAGCAAAGCCCTGAAACGGGTTCGCAGCGAAGTCCTGAAACGAGTTCGCAGGAGCCCTGAGGCTCTCGAAGGGCGGGATTTGCCGAACCGGGCGAGGTGGTGGAATACAAGTCGAGAACCGCTGCCACGGCAGGGGCGGGGCTTGCTCCGCCCGTTCGATCATGCGCAATAGTTGTGCTGCGAAATCACACCCTGCGTTCTCGAACGGGAATCGACGGACCACCGGACCAGTGCCTCGGAGACGATTTAGCTGAGGAGAAAGCGGAAGACTACGCATCGTGAGGGCGGGGGCAGGAGCCTGTCCCAGAAGACCCCATCCAACGCTGTTGCGCGATGGGACTTCTCCCTCACCCCAACCCTCTCCCGCCGGGAGAGGGGGCAAACGCGCCCCCGGATGGCGCCCGACCGGGAAAGAGGGGCGGCTACGCGTCCCCGGTTGCCCCGGCGCGCCCGCGCGTCCGTAACAACCGGTCCCGCGCCTCTGCGTAGACGATGCTGACCACGAAAAACCCGGACGCCACCAGCACGACCGACGCGCCGGACGACACGTCGATGAACCAGCTCACGTAGATGCCGAGCGCGCCCGCCGCGGCGCCGATCAGCGGCGATAGCACCATCATCCTTGAGAAGCTTCCGGTGAACTGGCGCGCCACTATCGGCGGGACGACCAGCGCGGCTGCGATCATCGTCACGCCCAGCACCTGCATCGACACCACAACCGTCCCGGCCAGCACCAGCGCGAAGGCGGTGTCCACCCAGCCAACCGGCACGCCGTAGGACGGCGCAACATCGGCGTCAAACGTGGCGAACAGCAGGTACTTGTAGCCGACGATGACGGCGGTAAAAACCACGCTGGTAACGAGAGCGATAGCAAAAAGATCGGTCCCGGTCACGCCCAGGATATTTCCGAAAAGCGCAGCCTCAAAGCTGCGGGTGAAGGTCTGAGTTCGGCTGATCAGTGCAATCCCGAGCGCAAACGACGCCGTCGTTATGATGCCGATCGCGGCGTCCGTCGAGATGCTGCGCCGACGCGATGTCCACTGGATCAGGACCGCAGACAGGAAGCCCCAGATCGAGGCGCCGACGTAGAAGTTGATCGACATGATGAAGCTGACGACGGCGCCGCCGAAGATGGCGTGGGCCAGTCCGTGACCGATGTACGACATCCGGCGCAAAACGATGTAGACGCCCATCATCCCGGCCAGCCCGCCGACCATGGTCGCAGCGATCAGGCCGCGAACGAAGAACTCGAACTCGAAAGGCTCAAGCATCGCCGGGTCGTCC
>JADFQR010000131.1 GCA_022561735.1 Chloroflexota bacterium
CGCTGTGCGTGCCGTTTCCATTCGAGCCGCTCAAAAAAAGTCCTCCCATTGTTTCGCCTCGAGGGCGCGCCGGGGCATCGTCCCTATGCGAACTGATACTCCCGCAGTGATACCACCAGCTGAAGAATCTCCGTCGCCTTTGCGGCGCCGCCCTGCCCCGGCCGGTCGTCGTCCCAGTCAAACTCTCCAAGTTCGCGCGCGTGATCCACGAGCTCCTTGCGCGACTCTGCGGGTATCTCCAGGGGACCCATAACATCAAGGCACGCGTCGACTACGTCTTCCGGCATGCGGCCCGCTGATTTCAGCCGGTCGATTATCTTCACCACGCCGGGCCGGGAGAGATCACTGATCATCCGGGCGGTGAAGTTGGTACGTTTCATCAACGTCCCGCTGTTAATCCACTCGATACCGGAGTGCCAGCCCTCCACGCTCGGCGGGTTGAGCAGTTCCTGGCCCATGAACCCGATCTGACTCGCCCAGTCCATCGTTTCCGGCATCGGGCGTTCCGCATCTCCCACCAGGCGAAGCGTCCCTACGACTACCTCGGCCGGGTTTTTGACCCGCTTGAAACGGGCCTCTTTGAAGAAGTCAGAGTTGAACACCAGCTTGAGCACCGTGCCGATGTGGTAGTCACTCTCGATCAGCGCATCGGCGATGAACCGTACCGCTTCCTGATCGTTCGGGGGCGTGACGGACCAGGCGGGCACCTGCGGTTCGTCCGCCACAAAGAAGCTGTACAGGTGCCGCGCGATAAACGCCGCGGTCTCGGGCTTCGACAGGATGATGTCGATGATTTCTTCACCGTCGAAGTTGCCGGTGTGGCCCAGGAAGTTCTTCTCACCGCCGTCATGGTCCTCCGGCCGATATTCGAACTCCCAGTCCCAGCGGCCCATGTGAAAGCGGGGTAGCTTGTGCTGGAGCGTCCATCCTGTGAAGGCGCGAGAACACTCCCGGACGTCCGTCTCGGTGTAGTTGCCGACGCCCATCGTGAACAGTTCCAGGAGCTCCCGGCCCCAGTTCTCGTTCACCGAGTCTGCATGGTTCTCGTGGTTATCCAGCCAGAAGATCATGGCCGGGCTTTTGGCCACCGCCATGAGAATGTCCTTGTAGTTCCCGAGGCCCTGTTCCCGGAACATGTCGATCATGTCTTCGATCTCGTCGTAGTGATCGACTTTCGCCACGCCCGTTGCGAACAACTGGTGGTAGAACAGGCAGAGTTTCTCCTGCAGGGGCGCCTTTGTGTTGATCATGCGCCATACCCACGCGGCGTGACCAAGGCCGCCCATGGTGCCCGGTTTCCACCAGAGCGGGTAGTAGCGCAGGAACTCGTAGATGTCTACAGGTTCCTGGTCTTCCGGGCTGAGAAGCTCCTTGACGGTCGCTTCATATCCGTTTTTGACGCGTCGCTCCAGCTCGTCACGGGACGCGCCGAAGCCGGCCCGCCGCATGAGGTGCGCCATGAGTGCAAGTTTTTCGTCGGCCATGTTCCCGGACTCCCGCTTACAGGTGATATCGGGCAGTGTAAGGCAGCAGCGCTCTAAATCGCAGGCCCCGGCGGACGCCGCCGTTGGGACGCACAGTTCATCCGTGGAGCACGACGGGAACTCGTGGACCGGTCTGCTGAGGACTCCATTTCCAGGAGTTGATCCGAGACGCGGGATGCACAGCGAAGTGAGGAGAGGTCAGCGCTGCCCGACGCCCGGACTCCCTGGGTCAGTTTCTCCCTGGATCCGGTTCTCCTTGGATCCGTTTCAGGGGTGCGCGACTCCGATGACCGGCCACTCCCCTGCTCTGGCCCGCCTGACCCGGGACGATGCCCGTTCCCCGGCATCACCTCAGTGCGCTACGAGAGCTGCCCCAGGACCTTACGTTCGCTGTCCCGCACACAGGACCAGCGAACTACACAAGGCATTCCGAAAATATCCTGGAGGCGTAGACGCGTGCGTTGATTTCAGACGAACGGCAGTTCTTGATCGACACGTACGCCTCGTTGAGATGGTGCTCAACGGTCCTCAGGCTGATCTCCAGTTTGCCGGCGACAACTTCATTGTTGTAACCCTGGCTAACGAGATCCAGGACCTGCACCTGGCGTGCCGTAAGCGGTCGCGTCAGATAAGAGTCCGGGCTGCCAATCCGCTGGATATCGGCAAAGAAGCCCGGGTCTACGATGGTCATGCCGGATGCTGCGCTATCGATGATGCGGGCCAGATCGTCGAGTCCGGTAATTAAGTCCGTGCTGAGGAACGACCATTTCGGGCCTACTTCCACCATGTGCTTTCTGACCACCGCCAGGATGGACGACGAACCGGCGAGTACCACGATTGCCACGTTTTCAGACCGGGATTTCAAATCGTGACCGATCTCCAGACCGCGTTTAACGGTTTCGGCCTGCCCCAGGTCAATTACGGCGACACCCACATCCGCAGGCGGGGTGTATCCGTTTCCGTCGTCGTCTCCGATGTCAGCACTTTCAACGATCGCCACGCCGGATGAATTGGATATTCCAGTTACGAGAAGGTCTCTGCGAAGGCCATCGGCGCTCAACACCAGCACATTAATCTGTTTTCTCTGCGTCTCAATCGGGTCCGCAAATGATGTCGTACCGGTCACTGAACCCCCCCCGGCTTGTTGATGTTGCCGTCATAGCAGGCCGTTGGACCGTATTCTTCTGCCTGTCGATCAATGCCGTGCGACGTTGGATGGTTCCGTAGCGGCACGAGGTCCATAACTGACGATAGGCACAGGTAACGCCGGTCACCAGACCAGATCGGGTCCCGTTGCTCGCCACAGTGGGTGGGTTAGAAATCACCCGATTGGGGGCTAGCCACCGGGGGTAACCCGGGGCAAGATCGTAGAAACACAAATACGCGCCGCGTGTTATCCAGTAGCGCAAATCTCACGAGCGGCCTGACACGCAGTCAGATTATCCGTAAACATTATTTGGATGCCAATGGTCAAAACTGAACCCAAGATACGCCTGCTCATCGTGGATGACCATACGGTTATTCGTGAGGGATTAACGTTGCTCCTGTCTCCCGTGCAGGACCTTGAAGTGATAGGTACGGCGAGCAACGGACGCGACGCGATCGAACTCGTGAAATCCCGAAAGCCTGACGTCGTCATAATGGACCTGCACATGCCGATAATGGACGGGGCGGACGCGATGAAGGAACTCCGTGCGATCAGCCCGGACACCAAGCTGATTGTCCTGTCCAGTTACAAGGAACGGGGAGAAGTGCTCAGGGCGATCGACTCGGGCGCGAACGCTTACCTCCTGAAAGACGGCCCGATAGATGAGCTAGCGCAGGCAATACGCAACGCCCATGCTGGCAAGTCCAGCCTGAACGCTGAGATCGCCAGTACGGTGCTATCCCGCCTGTCCGAGTTATCTGGCCCCCGCGGGAACGTTTCCGGGTTCACGGATATGGAATTGCGCACGCTCGAAATGCTTCGAGACGGTGATTCCAATCCAGAGATAGCCAGGGCGACTTCGGTCAGCCCGAACACGGTGAAGTCAAGGCTGAGCCGGATTTACGAGAAACTTTCCGTCACAAGCCGGACACAGGCGGTCGCAGAGGCGTTGCGACGCAAGGTCATAAGACATGAGTAATCGGGAACGGGGCGAGAACGACCCCGCGCGCCGGTAACGCACGGGAGCCCGACGACTCTCCTGCCGGGGATGGACATGGCGGTCCGATTTCGTAATCCCGAGGTGGAACCGTGATAAAAGAAAATCCGACGGGGGAGGAACCGTCCGCCGCGGATGCAGTCGACCGGCAGACGCGCGAGGCGCTTGCCATAGCGGAAGTTGGACGCGCTGTCAGCGAATCGGACGGCATCGAAGATTTATACGAGCAGATCGCGTCCTGCATACGAGATCTGGTGTTGGCCGACCGTGTAGTCGTTGCGGTCGTGGAACCGTTGACCGGAGAGTTGCGCCGGGAATTCGTCTCGGAAGCGGCCGGCGATAAGCCGGTCGTTGAGACTTCAGGGCAACGTAAGAAGCCTGGAATCCTCGACGAAATCAGCGCCACGGGCAAGGCCGCCAGATTTGACGATCTACCCGTGGTTGTCGATCGTTACCCCGGCCTCGCTGTACTGACCGCATCCGGGTTTTATTCCGGCGTGTACGCCCCCCTGATCGTGCGCGGGGCGGTAATAGGCGTCATCGGGGCGGACACCCGGGAACCGAAGGCGTATACGGACGCTGACCTTGAACTTCTCTGCCGAATTGCGAGCCAGATCGCCGGGGCTGTGGCGAGCTCACAGCTTCAGTTGAAGTCAACGCGTGATGCCCGGGAGCGCAGGCTTCTGGCAGAGATCGGCATGGCGGCAAGTTCAACCCTGAATCTTGAAGCGGCTCTTGATCGAGTCTTCGGGATACTTGGAGAATTACTGCAGGTCGATCGCGTATCCATCAATATTCGAACCGAGTCGAGCGAGGCGTTGGACTACGCGTACGCCACCGGCGTACCGGTTCATCCACGTCCGGGCCATATCACTCCCGGCCCTTCCATCAACGGTCTGCCTGCCCTGGTAGCAAGCACCGGCGAGAGCCGTTTGATCGGCGAGATGATCGATGTGCTGGATGAAGCGCCCGGCGCCGTTCGTATGGTTGATGCGGGACTGAAATCCGCCATCCTCGTTCCCCTGATTTCAGATGGTGAGACCATCGGGGTACTCGGGGTCAACTCACTTCAGCCGAACGCCTATACGGCGCATGA
>JADFQR010000132.1 GCA_022561735.1 Chloroflexota bacterium
GGTTTTTTCTTTTGTGTCAAATGATCCTCATTTTAAACAAAATGAAGAAACGAAGATGAAAAAAAGAATTCTATTTATTAATTATTACGCGAAGGCGACAGGCTATGTCTATCAATTTAAGAGCTTAAATTTTCTTTACAATTCGATAAACAACTTGTTCGGGTACGCATCGGACACCTCTCGCCATGGGCGAGTTGGGGATCCTAGAGTTGACCGCGCAACTGCCGAGTTCTGCCTCCATCAGTGGGCCGCGACGATTGTGCTATTGGCCAGGCGCTACGGGGCACAAGTTGTGGAAGCAGGCCGCTGAGCACCAAAACAGCGGGCAATCAATGCCAGGGGCTCGACACCTGCTCTAACCGTACGGGCTGTTTGACGGCGGGCCTCCGCCCGGGCCGTCGTTGCGCAACCCCTTTATGTACTGCTCAAGCGCCCGTCCTGACAGCCCCTGTCCGGCCGCGCCACCGGTATCTGTTCGCCGCCATTTTCGCAGGCTGATCACCTCGCGCGGCGGCTCCAGTCGTGAGCCCAGGCCGTTGTACGACACCTCCGCAACGTAGATCGAGCCCTCGGAATCGACCGCCATCGAGTGCGGGGAGATGAACTGATCCGGCGCCTGGCCGGACATCTCGTTGCCGATACTCGTCAGCTCGTTCAGATCCCGATCCATGACCACGACCCGCTTCCCGAGGCGCGCCACGCCCTCCATCACAAACGGCGGCCGGCCCTCGGCAAGATAGATGTTGGTGTCATCGCCCGTCCCGGCGAAGAGCGCCTGCGGCTTGTGGACCCGTTTCTCCAGCAGGAACTCGCCATCCACGGTGAACATCTGTAGCCGGTAGTTCTCGCGATCAGCCACAAGAACGCGGTCGTCCCCCACCATGCAAATGTTGTGCGGCAGGGCGAACTGGCCGGGACCGCTACCCGACTCACCCCAGGACATGACGTGCTTCCCGGCCTCATCGAAACGGTGAATAGACGAGTTGCGGTACCCGTCGGAAACGAACCAGTCGCCATTCCCCGGGTGGACCGCGATATGGGTCGGGCTGTTAAACGGCTCTCCCGTTTGACGGGGCTTCTCGACGCCACGCTCTCCCAGCGTCATGAGAAGTTCGCCGTCCGGACGCCGTTTTTGCACGAAGTTGGCGTCGTCCGCCAGGTACATGTTGTCGTCGGCGTCGAACGAGATTCCGTGCGGTATGTTGAACTCGCCGGCGCCCCATGCGTCCAGGAAATTACCGTCCCGGTCAAACACGATCATCGGCCACTGGCCGCGGTTGAAGATGTAAACCCGGTCCTGCGAGTCCACGCCGACCGATGTCGCCTCATGCAAAAAGAGACCGTGCGGCACCGCGGGCCATCCGACCACGGGTTCGTATCGAGTGTCCGGTGTGGCCGGTTTCACCATTTGATAGTTCCTTAAAGTTCTGGGAGTTCCCGTCGCCCTTCTCCGTGGCATCCGTGGGAGAAGTTACCTCACCCGGGTGAATTCACGCAGTGATAATTGTCAATATCAACAACAACTGCTCGAGTCCGCACCATAAGCTGATTGAAAGGTAGATGTATTTCCCGGTTGCAGAGGATGCGGAGGTCTGCATGGCAGATTCCAGGTTCGAGATACTGAACGTACTGCGTTCGTTCGACGAGAGCGGACGACCGGCCCCGCCTACCGCTCAGATAGCGGCGCTGACACGACAGAGGATGACCGCCGCGACCGCGATGCTTGGCGAGCTTCAATCTTCCGGTGATATAAAGCTAGCCGGGCAGGACAACTTCGAGATCACGAATCGCGGTCGAACGTCCCTGGCCCGCGCCGAGCGCGACGGCAACATTTAGACAGGCGCTCCCCGGAGTTCGCTGATGGAAGGCGTGAGCGAGAGTTCGCGGAGGCGTCCACCGCCGCGTCATCTTTGCGTCACTTCCTGGCGATGTAGTACGCGTTTTGTGAGTCATGCCTCAACAGGCTGACCTCCACCCGCGACATCCCGGCGTCTGCCAGCATCGACCTGGCCATTTCCTCTCCCCACATCGTGCCCAGTCCAGCGCCACCGGACGCCAGCGACACGGTCATACAGTGCATGACCGAGATGGCGTACAGAAACGTGCCGGCAGGGTTATCAAGGTTTTCGTGCAACTCTGACGATGCGGCGATGTCCTGCATCAAGAAGACGCCATCGTCCCTGAGAGCGTCGGCAATCCCGGCAAGAACCGATGCCGGTTCAGCCTGATCGTGGATAGCGTCAAATGCCGTTATCAGGTCGTACTGTTTCGGCGTGCCGAGTTTCGTCACGTCCCGGGCCTCAAACACCAGGTTTGTGACGCCGTTCGCCTCCGCCTGGCGCCTGCCCGCCGATGTCGCTTCATCCGATAGATCGAACCCGGTGAAACGGCTTGCCGGGTATTCCATGGCCATGATGTTGAGCGCCCGGCCGCTACCGCAACCGATATCCAGGACGTCGATGCCCTGTTTCAACGAGTCGGTCAGGCCGGGCACGAGCTCAAGTATGTGATCCAGTAGCGCCGGGATCACCGTCTGGCCGCTGTCCTCGGCCATCACATCCTGGAAGCGCGGAAATGCGGCGTACGGAACGCCACCGCCAGATTTAAAGCACTCGACGATCTGATCTTCCACACTGCCCAGCAGCGGGATGTACTGCAGATATACGGCGGCATTGCCCGGCGCCGCGTCACGCGTCAGCGATGCCGCATGCTCATCCGGCAGCCTGTACGTGCGCCCATCAGGCTTGTACTCCACCACGTCCCCGGCCACCATCGCGCCGAGCCACTCGCGAACGTAACGCTCGTCCAGCCCGGATGTATCGGCGATCTCGTGACTGGTCGAAGGCTTCATCCCGGCCATGGAATCAAACAGCCCCGTTCGGTGGCCGATGGAGGTCATCAGCGCCAGCGCGCCGGCGTTGAGGGTCGCCTCCATCCTCTCGCCGAACGCTTTGGCTTTCCGGCGGTCCATTTTGATACCCTCCAATCGCATCGATGCCAGATCGTGATGGCTCGCCGATGATACATACGGCATGTCATCAAGAAGCGCTGCGTTCGCCGTCCCGCCGGTCACCGGTAGCGTTCAAACGCTGCATCGCCACCAACTTCATCCCGTTGCGCGATCATTGCGTTCCGGTCACCGTTTCTCGTGTAAACACATCTAAGTTGAGGAAGAAATTCGCGACGTCCCGCCCCATCGCCCACCCCGCTTGAATAAGAGAGAAGCCCATGCCCGCAGTAACCGTCGAAAACGTCCTGGCCCTGGAACGCGTCGAGCGCCCTGCCGACGGGTTGATTGAACGCCCGATCGTCACGATCACCAGCGCGCCGTCCGGGTTCGAGGGCGAGGGATTTCCCGTTCGCCGGGCGTTCGCCGGGATCCCCCAGGAACGGACCGACCCGTTCATCATGATGGACCAGATGGGCGAGGTGGAGTACATGGCCGGAGAGGCCAAAGGCACGCCCTGGCATCCCCACCGTGGCTTTGAAACCGTCACCTACATGATCGACGGCGTGTTCAAGCACAAGGACTCGAACGGCGGCGGCGGGCTGATCACGGACGGCGACACGCAGTGGATGACGGCGGGCGCAGGCATCCTTCACATCGAAGCGCCGACGGAGGAGATCGTCCTCAAGGGTGGGTTGATGCACGGCATCCAGCTGTGGGTGAACCTCCCGCGCTCCAAGAAGTGGTCCCCGCCCCGTTACCAGGACATTCGCAGCAGCAGCCTGGCGCTCCTGTCGTCGCACGATGGCGGCGCGCTCGTCCGCGTCATCGCCGGGTCGATAGGCGACCACAAAGGCCCGGGCGTCACTCACACGCCGATAACGATGGTCCACGCCACGATAAGCCCCGGCGCGCGCCTTGAGTTGCCGTGGGAACCGGACTACAACGCACTCGGCTATGTGCTGGCCGGCGTCGGTTCGGCCGGACCGGACCATGACCCGGTGAGGATGGGACAGACCGTGTCGTTCGGATCAGGCGACTGGATCAATTTTGAGGCCGACGCGCACCAGGACAGCAAGACGCCGAACCTGGACGTACTCATCCTCGGCGGCCAGCCGATCCGAGAGCCGGTCGCGTGGTACGGGCCGTTTGTCATGAACACGCAGGAAGAGTTGCAGCAGGCGTTCACCGACTACCGGGCCGGGAAGCTGGGCGTGATCCCGGCGGAAGAGTTGCCTCATGCCGGGGCATCGGGCCAGGGTGACGCCTGATCGAGAGCAGTGGAGAACCGGCGCAAGCTCGCCGCCGGGAGATACACGGGATTTCAGAGGAACAACATGCCGCCAATCAAAGGCCCGGACATCGATCAGCACAATCGCGTCGCCGTTGAACCTACGGCGAGACGCCTGCGCGTCATGTTCGCCGGAGAGGTTATCGCCGACAGCACGGACGCACGGTTGATGTTCGAGACCGGTCATCGGCCGGTCTACTACTTCCCGGTGAGCGACGTGCGGATGGACCTGCTGGTTCCGACGGATCACGGCAGCACCTGACCGTGGAAGGGAGAGGCCAGGTACTGGTCCATCAAGGTCGGGGACAGGGAGTCCGAGAACGCCGTCTGGAACTACCCGGAGCCGGTCGAGGGTTGCCCGGATATCGCTGACTACGTTGCGTTTTACTGGAACCGTGTCGACACCTGGTATGAAGAGGAAGAACAGATTTTCCAGCACGCCCGTGACCCATACACCCGCATCGACTGCCTGGGCAGCTC
>JADFQR010000133.1 GCA_022561735.1 Chloroflexota bacterium
GTTCAGGTTGGCCATTACGTTCAGGATGGCATTACGCCCCGGATGACGTATCGAAACTCAGGCCCAGCACCCATGATTCCGGTATCGGTGAGGGGGGCTCTGGCCTGACCGTCGCAGACGGAGTGCAATCGCGTCCGAACGGACCGGACGTCTGTTTCCACCATCGCCGGCCGGGTTTCGTGGGACGCGTCGACTTCGGTTGAGACCGGGTATCTGTAACCTCGTGCCGAGACCACGCCGTGGACCGGCCTTCGTGCAAGCCGGTCTCGCAATCCACAAATCCACAGATGCACCGGCCCCGCGCTTTCCGAAGAGGGTGGAACGCGCGGGGCCGGCAAAGGACCTGTCGAGGTCCGCCGGTCCTGGTGTCGGTTCGACACAGGGCTGAACGGCAGGTCCTCAAATATGGGGTGGCGTGCGTTAGAAGTGTTTGGCGTTCACCGTCGGGGTCACAAGAGTGTCGATTCCGACACGTCCCGTGTCAGTAATCCCCGGGTCCGGGTAGTACGTCGCCACCTTTTTCTTGCCGACCCGGGTGTTGTCCGTGAGTGTGTTCGTCAAGACGACCGTGAGCGTCAGGGTCGGCTCGTCCCAGCTCATCTGCGCGCCGAAGGTTGAGTAGGGCGCGTTCGTGTACTTGTCATGGCCGAGGTCGATCACGCCCAGGTTGACATCGAAACTCACGATGTCATCGTCACCGTAGGCCGGGACATTGTTTTCCAGTGTGACCGTAATCGGCACCGGCGCTCCGTTCCAACCGCTCTTGATAGACGTGGTAGCGATAGGCTCACTGAAGGTAATCACGATGCTGTCGCCGGGCTCTGCCTTCCCGGCTTTCGACCCGCCGTTCATCGTCGCCAGTGACGTTGCCGTCGGCGGCGTGGTGTCCCAGACCGCCGTGGCGACAGAGTTCGCAGGCGCCTGCTCCAGGTCGCTCATGACGGCGGCCGTGTCGATCACGGTCAACTTCATCCCGTAGCCGAGCAGTACCAGTAGCACCACGGCGGCTGACCGCCATGACACGCCACCGGATCGGACCCTGTTAAGCAAGGGAAACCTCATCGCTACGGTCCGGCCGTGAATCCGCAGCGGAACTCTTCGCCTCCGCCTCTTTCGCAGATTTCGACAGACTGCGAAGCTCCTGCACAGCGATCACCGTCACCGGGATGCTGAGCGTCAGCAGCCGGATCAGCTTGTTGCTGGTTACTTTCTGGAGCAGGTACCCGATCTTCGGGAGGCGTCCCTCAACGATGCCGAACAGCGCGTTCGCCGGGGTGAGGTTTGCATCAGGGGTCAGGTTGTTGTCGCCCTGGGTCTGGAAGTACAGCGCCCCGTCCAGGATCTTGATGTCGATTACCCGGTGCGTGATCAGTCCGTGCCCGTTGGGACGGTAGAACGAGATCGCATCGCCCCGCTCCACCTCGCCGGCAACCGCCCGCCGCACAAGCGCCACGTCGCCGGGGTCAAGGTACGGCTGCATGCTGCCGCTCGTCACCACCATCGTCTTCAGGCCGAACACGCTCGGCACGAAGGTGGCGGCCGCCACGAGTACAGACACGGAAAGCGTGATCGTCATGGCGATGAATACCGTGACCCTTGCGACAGTCCGCAGGGACGGGAACCGGAACGCCGGTAGCCGGGGAGTGCTGCGTGGGGCGGAGTGTGTTTCCAGCATGTCTCTTCGTCCTCAGTGCAAACGCCGGCGCTCGTTTGTGCGGCTGCCGATCTCCAGGTTCGCCATTTGCCGGTTCGCCGGGTTCCCGGTACGAAAGGGCTTACGAGTTGTTGGCGGTCTGCTCGGCGGCGGCGGTCAGGGTCGCCGTGGTGGTCGTGCCCTGAAAGCTGTTTCCGGTTGAAAGAGGCAGGGAGACCTTGAAGCAGAGCGCCTCGCTGGCTGAAGCCGCAAGGACGCGGTCACCGGCCTGCGCGCCGGTCGCCGGGTCGCCGATCAGGTTGACGCCCGATGTCGAGCCGAGATCGGCTGCGCCATACACTGTCGTTCCGCTGTTGAATCCCGCAGCGTCACATGAAGAGACGCCGGTGTTGATGGTCATATCGAGCTGCGCGGCCAGCGTGTTCTCGGTGGTCGTGCTGGACAGCGCATAGCGCATCTCAAGCGAGCCGTTGTTACTGATAGTGAGCGGCGCGTACTGCACATCACCGGGCGCCATGTTCGAGACGTTGAACACCGCCGAACTCGGAGATGCGGAAACATCGAGCGTGCCGGTCGTGAAGCTGTTCGCTGATACCACAGCGCTGTCCGTGAACAACGCTCCGGTAGCGGTCATGACAAGCGCGCCCCCGGCGGCCGATAGGACCAGCCCGGAGGTGATGAGCCGGATTACACCCGCACCGGACTGGAACAGGTGGCCGATGCCGAACAGGTTGGAAAGCGCAGACATTTGTTCCTCTTCTCTACCCGATGGCCCACCCGGCCGTGACCCTTTCGGATCGCCTCGATCAGCCTGGTGGTTCATTCCGTCGGCTACTGGTATCGAATATCACCCACCAGTGCCGGAGTCCCGGAAGAGTTTTGTAGGAATCGTGTAGGAAGTGACCCGATAGGCTCGCCCGGATGAGCCCGGGATGATTCGGGACGAGCCAGAAGTCGCTCCGCCGGGCCATAATCGATGCCGTGACGCACATAAATACCAATCACCCGGAACCCGGGCCAGAGCCGTCGCCGGCGCGCGCGCCCAATGCAGAGTCGGACATCGAACGTGAGCTGGACGACATGGCGCACGCCCTTCGCTCGCCGCTGACGGCGCTGCAGGGCGGGCTGGATTTACTGAACGACACCGCCCGCGATGGCCTGGACGAGATCCCCCGGCGCGCACTCGACCTGGCCCTCTCAGCTACGCGACGGCTCACGACGCTGATCGATGACACCCTCCTGCTCGCCCGCCATCGCGCCGGACGCCTGGAGCTGGTCTTCGAGGTCGGGCCCGCGAGAGACGTGATTGACGAGGCTCTACGGCTCTACCGGAGCCAGAACCCGCACGATGAACGGCACAACCCGGAGATCGATATCCACTGCACGGACTTTGAGGTCGTGGCTGATACGGAAAGGGTGGCAACGGTCATCTGCCGTCTCATCGCCCTCGTCGCGCAGGCAAGCGGCCGCGTCCAGATAACGGTGTCGCCCCGGGGGGACGTCGCAGTATTTGAGCTGCTCGGTGATGCGTCGGCAGTGACAAAGCGATCCCGCGGAACGGAAACGATCCTGTCAGCGTGCCGGGCGGTGATCGAGGAACACGGCGGGACGTTTTCGATCAACCCCGGGAGACTCGAGGGGTCCGGGGTCTCTGGCGATGGAGCGGCCTCAGAGCTCGTCGCTCGATTTACCTTGCTGACGCCCGGCTAATTCCGGGTTCGAGCCTGCGCTTACTCCTGTATTTTTGGGGGCGGACGGTAGGAGTAGCCAAACTCCCGAACGGTCCGGATGAGCTGCGGCTTTCGTGGGTCGCGTTCGATCTTGGCTCGAAGGTACCCCACGTACAGCCTTACGCTATCCCGTGACGCCTCCAGCGCGTCCGCACCCCACGCCATATCCAGGAGTTGGTCCTGGCTGAGCACCTGGTTTGGGTGCCGCACAAACGCGAGCAGCATCCGGTACTCATGGGGCGAGAGCGAGATTTCAGTCCCCCTCAACGTCACGACATGGGCATCGATATCGACCGTGATCTCGCCATCCGAGTAACTCTCGTTTGCCGGGCCGACCGCGGCCATCGAGGCGCGGCGAAGGGCGGCCTCGACCCGTGCCAGCAGCTCCTCGGCCCCGAACGGCTTGACGATGTAGTCGTCCGCGCCCGCCCTCAACCCGCGCACACGGTCCGTTTCAGTGCCGCGACCGGTAAGGAAGATCACCGGGATGTCAGACACCTCCCGGATTCTGCTGCACAGCTCAAAACCGTCGATATCGGGCAACCCGACATCCAGCAACGCAAGATCTGCCTTCTGCTCGAAAAAAGAGCGAAGGGCCTCCCGCGAAGTCTCGACGGCTTCCACCCTGTATCCGGCCAGTTTCAGCCGCTGTTCCACCACGGCGAGAACCTCCGGGTCGTCATCTACGACGAGGATCTTCGCCGAATGAGATGTCAAATACGCCTCCAGTTGGCCGGGGTCGAGCCATCACAGACTATCGCCCCGGCGCCGCGCCGCGCCACCGGCTGTGAGCAGATATTGGATTACACTCGACCGGGCCATCGGTGATCGGCGCCGTTTGGGCCCGCAATGTTGGACCGTATCTAGCGAACGGAAACGGCAATGGCCACCAGTTACGCTACAAACCATAAGGCGACCGGCATCACGTCCTACCGCCCGGACCTGGCCGGGAACACGCACGCCGTCTCAAGCGGACACTATCTTGCCACCGCCGCCGGGTTCCGCATCCTGGAACAGGGCGGCAACGCTATCGATGCAGGCGTTGCGACCGGCATCGCCATCAACGTCGTCGTCGCGGATAACACGAGCTTTGGCGGCGTAGCGCCCATCGTAATTTACGATGCCGGGGCCGATCGAGTTTTCACGCTGTCCGGCCTGGGACGCTGGCCCGGGAACGCCACCCTTGAACATTTCCTTGAGGACCGCGGCGGGGACATCCCGACCGGGATGGAACGGGTGATCGTACCCGCGGCGCCGGACGCCTGGCTCATGGCGCTGGCAGATCACGGCACGATGACGCTGGAACAGGTGATCACAC
>JADFQR010000134.1 GCA_022561735.1 Chloroflexota bacterium
CGCTTCCATTGTTCAACGACCAGGGGACACTCACGTGAATCCGTCGCGGCACGTAGCGGCGCGGAAGAGGCCGCTCCTGCTACGTTCACCACCGATGGACACCCCTGCGGAATTTCGACGGTCAGAGCGCCACACCCTGCCGGTGCGCCTTGCCGTAATAATTGGCGTGCTGAGCCTGGGAATTACGACCGGTGCCAGTCCGGCAGCGATCGCCGCACTGACGATCGGGTTCGCTGTCTACACCGCCATCCTTCAATTCGCCCTTCTCCCGCGCTTTCGGTCCGACGCCTGGATCTACGGCATGGCGGGTTCCGACGCGCTGTTCGCAGGGCTGGCCATCGCTGCGCTGGGATCGCCCGGACCGGCAATCGCTATCCCGGTCGTATTCGCCGTGCAGCACGCGCTCTTTCTCGGTTACCGGGGCGCCGCCGTATCGGCCTCGCTTGGAGTGCTGGCGGCGCTGGCCGGGGGTATTGCTTCCGGGACAGGTGTGCTTGACGCCCTCGCCGCCACGGCCCCGGTCATAGCCGGCGCGGCCGCATTATCCGGGTACATCGCCGAGAGCCGATTTTCGGAACGGTCAGCGCGCAGGGAGTCCGAGCGAGTCCACGACGCCGATTCCAGCGCCGCCCGGATGCTTGACGGTCTCAGGCCCGTCGCCGCAGCCGTCAACGAGGCGACCGCGCTGGAGGCGTTCGCCCGGTCCGTCCTGACCGTCACCGATTTTGACGCCGTGGCGGTCTACACGCGAAGCGGCGGGTACCGGCTTCAGATGCGCGTCGCTCTAACCCGCGATGACGCAACCGGCCCGGCAACCCCACCTGCCTTTCAGACAGACAGCGGGGATGAAGAGTCGATGCACGGGGACTCCGCCTCAGCCCGTGCGACCTCGCAGGGTATCGCCCTCGCGCTCGGACCGGGCGGACTATCGTCGGGGCGGATGCCGCGCTGGGCGATCCGGCAGGGCTACGCTTCCGGGGTGGTGGCGCCCATGACCGCGGGACACACGACTTCCGGCATCGTCTTCGGACTTGATCGTGCCGAAACACCCGTGACCCTGCACCGGATTGACATGATGGAACGTTTCGTCTCACTGGCGGCGAGACTTGTCGCCACCCACGGTGACGGAGCGCAACTGGCCGCCCGCAATCGCCTTTCGCTGGAACTCGACGCCGCCGGACGGCCCGATGTCGATGACGTCCGGCCAGTCATAAAGATGGAGGGCCTGACGCTGGACCCCGCAACCGACCGGTCATCCGTCGGCGGCGTTTCGGTGTCACTGTCTCGCACCGAGTTCGACCTGCTCTACGCACTGGCCGAATCGCCCGGCCGGGTGGTCGATCCCGGGACGTTGCTTGAATCAGCTTTCGGCGACTCTTCTGGAAGCAGCCAGAGGACCGTCGACGCCGCCATATACCGGTTGCGCCGAAAGTTGTCCCGGGCGCCTGCGGGAGACGACATGATTCGCACCGTCCGGGGAAAGGGATACCTGCTGGCGCTCCCGTCCACGTCCGGCGCGTCCGAACATGCGCCAGATCACGAGGACGCCAGGAGCGCCGTTAGCGCGGACTGATAGTGAGGGCTTGCGTCTGGTCGCGGGGACGATTCGAGCGCCGCGCGGGCGATAAGCGGACGGCGACGGGTCCAGCCTCGGGGGGCGGTGCTGGACCCGTCGCTCGTCATTCGTCCGTGTCCCCGGGGGGTTGGGGTTCGCCGGACAGATCGAACGGATAGCTCTCCGTTCGGGCCGGTATGCCCCTATTCCCCGTATTCATGGGGGGGGCGACACCGGCATGAACTGACCTTAGCACGTTTGTTCTAATGCCTGTCTGCAACATCTGTTACGCGTTTTGGAACAATTGTGCTAATTTGCGATTCCCTGAAATCTGGCAACCCGTCATATCTGGCCGGGCAGAATCAGCCCCGGCGTACATTCAATGACAGATCGCAAAAGACCGTTCCACCGCTCCAGTGACACGCTCACGACGTACAGCCTCAAGTGGGCCGCATGGGCGTGGCTTTACCGCGCGGCCGGGTGCCGGGCCATCGGGTTCGAGGTCCGGCTGGAGGGGCCCGGCGGCAGAGTGGTGGATGTTGTCGGGGTCGGTCCAGGCAACCGCGTTTACGCCATCGAGGTAAAGGCATCGCGCGGCGACAAGGCGCGCGACGACCATGATGCAGGCGACCGGCGCAGGCTGGCAGAGCGCGCGCCCGTCATGGCCGGGGCGGTGGAGCTGACCGGCAGCGTTCTCGAGGCCGCGGCCGGGTACGCGCGCTCGTCCGGTACCGAGACGCTGGAAACCGACCCGGCTTACCGGCAGGCGCTTGCAGATCATGACCGGCGGGTGAAGAAGCGTGACAACCATGCGAAACGGGTGGCGAACTTCAGCACCAAGTTCCGCGACCCCGGCTTCCTTCGCACGGCGCACTGCCACTACCTGATGGCGCCAGCGGGGTTAATGCGGCGAGACGAACTGCCGCCGTTCTGGGGTTTGCTCGACGAGACCCCTCGCGTCGTCGTCGAAGCGCCGGTGAAACAGGTTGCGGACGCCACCACCCACGTACTCAGAAACATCGCCCGGTCCAACACATCAGCGATGATGACCGAGTACGGGGTGATTCGGACAAAGGGAGAGACCCGGTTCCCGGACCCCTTCGTTCCAACGCAGCGGGAAATCCAGCGATCTTGAGATAGCGATCTTCCGCCCCCGTTCCAGCTAGCGGGCCGCCAGCATCTCCTTGATCAGCGAGATGCCCTTCTTGAGGTTCTCCTCAGAGTTGGCGAACGATAGCCGGGCGTAACCCTCGCCGTACTCTCCAAACGCCGTCCCCGCCAGTAGCGCCACTCCGGCATCGTACAGGCAGGCGTTGGCAAACTCCTGGCTTGTCATGCCCGTGCCACGGATATTGGGGAAGACATAAAACGCGCCATCTGGAGACTGGCAGGTGATGCCGTCGATCGAGTTGAGCCCGTCAACGATCACCGTTCGCCGCTTCTTGAACTCTGCCACCATGTCGATTACCGGCTGCTGCGTGCCTTCCAGCGCCGCGATTCCTGCGATCTGGATGAAGGAGGTCGAAGCCGAGACCGAGTTGGTCATCAACCGGCTGTACGGCTCGACCAGCGAGTCCGGGAGGACGCCCCAGCCCAGCCGCCATCCGGTCATCGCGTAGCTCTTGGAGAAGCCGTCAAGGATGATCGTCCGCTCGCGCATCCCCGGGATCTGCGTGATCGAGGTGTGCTCGCCGTCAAAGTAGAAGTCGTGGTAGATCTCATCGCTCAGGACGGTGATGTCGTGTTCGATGGCGAGCGCTGCGATCCGCTCCAGGTCGGAATGTGGGATCACGCTGCCGCACGGGTTGTTCGGAGAGTTGACGATGATCAACTTCGTCCGGTTCGTGATCTTCGATTCAAGGTAATCGATGTCCGCCGTAAACCCGGCCTCCTCGTTCAGCGGCAGGGGGACCGGGGTGCCGCCGGAGAAGTTGATCATCGATTCGTAGATCGGGAAGCCCGGGTTCGGGTAGATCACCTCGTCGCCCTCTTCAATCAGGGCCAGCATGGTGAAAAACATGATCGGCTTGCCGCCGGGCGTGATCACGATGTTGTTCGGGTCTACGTCATATCCCTGGCGCTTCGACACGAACCCCGCAATCGCCTTCCGGGCTTCAGGCAAGCCCGGGGACGGCCCGTAGTGCGTGAATCCGTCGTCGATCGCTTTTTTACCGGCCTCGCTGATATGCGCAGGGGTATCGAAATCCGGCTCGCCGATCTCCAGGTGGATGATGGTCCGGCCCTCAGCCTCAAGGGCTTTAGCCTTTGCCAGCGTCTCGAACGCGGTTTCGGTGCCGAGTATGCCCATTCGTGATGCCAGGCGCATTTCGTAGGCCATCTCCCGTGTGCGCGAGACGTCTTCTCAGCCGCCTGCGATCGTGACTTGACTTGCCGGGTAGCAAACGAGTCTGAACCCGGCCCATTCGAGTGTCAACAGTGAGGGTTTACCTGCCGAAACACAACCGTTGGACGTGGCCCCGTTCAAGTCCACGAACCGGTGCGATAATTCCGCCGCCGACGGGTGGTCCGGCGGCTTACTCGGGGGACCCACAAGTGCTCAAGAACCACATGAAGGCCAAGATCAAGGCGGGCGAGCCGGTTTTCGGAATCTCGATCATGTTCCCATCGCCCCACCTGGTGGAGATCATCGGGCTGCTCGGCTTCGACTGGGTATTGATCGATTGCGAGCACGGTTCGATGACGGTTGAGAGCGTAGAGATACTGGCGCTCGCCGCCGAGCGGCACGGCATGGCGGCAATTGTCCGCCCTGAGGTCAACCGCCCGGACCTGATCGCCAGGTACCTGGATCGCGGCTGCATGGGCGTCCAGATTCCCCATGTCATCACCCGCGCCGACGCCGAGGCCGCCGTCCGGGCCGTGAAGTTCGCCCCGGAGGGGATGCGCGGACTGGCACGCGGCACACGCGCCGGCGATTACGGCTTCCTGGGAGATGGACCGGACATGGTAAAGGCGCTCAACGACGAGACGCTGGTGTGCATCCAGATCGAGGATCGCGAAGCGCTCGACAACCTTGACGAGATACTTGAGGCCGATGGGGTCGACGTGTTCTTCGTCGGGCCGTCCGATTTATCGCAATCGCTTGGACACCCCGGAGACCGGAG
>JADFQR010000135.1 GCA_022561735.1 Chloroflexota bacterium
CGGGGAACCTTCGCTCCACCTCGGCTACGACCGACTGCGTTCCGCTCCCCATAGGGCGCATGTCTTCTGCGTTGCAGACACGGCATACAGCGCTGGGACGGATACGGTATCCGCAGTAGTGGCACACGAGGCTATCGACGCCATCCGGGAGGTCAGATCTATGCATGGTGAGCGACGTGTCGCAACGACGGCACGAGCGGACGTTCCCGCACCGCCTGCACTGAACGTACGCGGCCGATCCCCGGCGGTTCAAGAACAGGATCACCCGGCCGCCGGAGTCCAGTGACTCGCCGATACCGGCATGCAGCTCCCGGCTGAACAGCCCGGCGTTGCCGGACCGGAGTTCTTCCCGCATGTCCACGATGCTGACGCCGGCCTGCCCTGCGGCGGTCCGCCACCGCCCGGGAACCAGACCGGACGCTTCGGACCCCGTCGTTCCCGGTTGCCCGGATTGCAGAGGTGGGTCTTCGATTCCGACGCGTGACGGAAGGCGCAGAAGCTGGAACTCGGCGCGACGGGCGCGCCTGAATGTCTCGATATCCGGCGTCGCGCTGCCGGCGACCAGCACGGCTCCGTGTTCTACGCAGAATCGCTCGGCGACGGCCCGGGCGTGGTAGCGAGGCGCCGGGTCATGTTGCTTGTATGTCCACTCGTGCTCCTCGTCGATCACCACGAGGCCGAGATCCTTGATCGGAGCGAAGACGGCGCTCCTTGAGCCGAGGACGATCGGGAAGTCGCCGTTAGCGATGCGCCACCACTGGTCAAACCGCTCACCGGGCTGGAGGCCGGAGTGGAGGAGGGCGACCTGCCCCGGGAAACGGGAGGCGAAGCGGGAGAGGGTCTGGGGCGTGAGCGCGATCTCCGGCACGAGCACGAGAACCGAGCGGCCAAGCTCCAGGCATTTCTCGGCGGCGCGCAGGTACACCTCGGTCTTGCCGCTGCCGGTTACCCCGAACAGCAAGAATTTGCGCGGCGGTCCGGGATCGCTTCGTGCAGTACGGAGCGCCGATGTGATGGCCCCGATAGCCCCGGCCTGGGCGGCGGTCGGGTCGAGCGGCATGCTTGTCTGGAACTGGTGCTCCGCAAGCGGGTCCCGGTCCACCCGGATTTCATCGACGCGCAGCAGGCCCGCCTTCCTGGCCCAGTCGACGCGTGAGCGGCCGAACTCTCTTGCGAGATCGGCCTGGGTCTCGCGGCCGGGTGAATCGATCACACGCCGTAAGAGCGAAGCACGCTCGATGCCACGCGCCCCCGAGAGGGCGTCAAGTTCGTCGGCGGCTTTTTCGACATCCTCCACTTCGACGGCCAGCGTGAGAACGCGTGCGAACCGCGGTTTCTGGCGTTGATGCTCCCACTCAGAGCGAGTTATCAGCACCTTCCTGCGGATCAGCCTGTCGACAACCGCGCCTCCACCTCTTCCCAGTCGTCGCGCGAGGGGTTCGCGACGCATCTCCCCGGCCTCCTTCACCATTTGAATGGCCCGGCCTGCGCGTACACCGAGTTCCTCTATTAACGCCGTGTCCGAAGCGCGTTCAGCGTCTACGGTCAGCCAGGTGCGGAGGCGGCTGGCGAACCCGGGCGGCAGCATCTGGACCGCGGCGAGGAACAGCCCGACCCGGTAGTAGCCGGACATCCACCGGGCAACTTCAATCTGGCGATAGGAGAGGAGCGAGCGCTCATGGGCGACACGCTCGATGTCCCGGGTCTCTTCAACCTCGGGAATATCGGTCAGCCGGAACACGATCCCCTGGACGGTCCGGGTTCCAAACGGCACCCACACCAGGTGCCCGGGCTTAACGTCAAGTTCGTCCGGAACGCGGTAAGTGAAGGTCCGTTCCTGTCCGCCCGCGCCGTCGACGGCGACTTCTGCGAAGCCGCCCAAACGGTTCGGCATGCGTGTTGAACGTTCGTCCATCAGCGGAGGGTACGCGACGCGACGGCTCGCGTGGAGTGGGCGGCGTCAGAAAGCGGGGCGTCCCGGTGTCCTTTTGAACCCTCGCGGGATCTCCGAGACGCCGGGGATTTACCGTCCATACCCGGCCGCGTCTTGCAACCCGCAGGGTACGGAGGAATCCGGGTTAGCGGCGTTCCTTGATCCGGGCCTTGCGACCGGTGAGGCCACGCAGGTAGTAGGCGCGGGCTCTGCGAACCTTGCCCTTCCGGGTGACTTCAAGCGAGTCGAGGAGCGGCGAACACAGGAGGAAGATTCTCTCGACCCCGATTCCGTACGAAACACGACGCACGGTGAAGGTGGCGCCGGGCGCGGGCGTGTCGCCCTGGCGGTGCCGGCCCTTGAGGACGACACCCTCAAACGCCTGGATGCGCTGGCGGTCACCCTCGCGAATCATCACGTTGACTCGCACAGTGTCACCGGTCTGAAAATCGTTAATCGTGTCGCGCGGCGTGGCGTCGACGAGTGCTCGGGCTTCCATCGCCGTAATCCCTTTGTGCAGGCCGGTTGTTGTAACCGGCGGTGTGTGCTCGACCGTGCCGGCCCCGGGCATCTCGGGTGTTCCGAGTTGATGCGGGGCGCGCGCGACGGCGACTGTCAAACGTTTAGTGGGTTATTGATTGTAGGCCCCGAGGGCAGCGCGCGGCAACGGTCTGAATCAAAGACGGGATGACCGGGGGCTGCGAACCGTGTGCCGCCACGAGTTATTGCCCCGGAGACAGTATCGTGTCCGGGATTTCGATCCGGTCCGGTACGTTCCGGTCATAAACGACAAACGCTCGCCTGGTGCCTTCAAGCCCGATGTCAGGGTCTGGATTGATAAACGAAATCACGTACTCGATGTGAAAGTCAGAAACCCGAATCGCCAGCTCGTGCGTCTGGACGATCGGGGTGTCGATTTCAGGAAACTTGATGGTCTCTGACCCGGTTATCCGGTAGAACTCGCCATCGTCCGGGGCGGATGGATCGGAAAACTCAAATCTCTCCATGCGCGGAATCATCTTTCCGGAGCCGATTCCTGACTGCGGATCAAACTCAAGTTCACGGCGCCAGACATCGCTTCCGCGCTGGCGGGAAATCAGCTGACCGTCGGCCACGATGAACTCGGCGATGGGATCTTCCGGGTCGTCCGAAACGCCCCGATAACGGCCGGGCTGCGACCACTCGCCCTCGATCGTCGAAACCCGAAGCTCCCCGCCGCCGGTAACGGCCGTCTCCGTTGTGAATCGGAACGACTGGAGCGACGCTGACGCTTCAGCGGCTCTTTGCAGGACATCCACGGCGGTTAACCCGCCGACCCCGGTAGGCGCGCCATCCCCGGGCGGGGGTGCCGTGGCGGGAAGCGGCGTGTCCGCTATCACCCCGGTCGTGGCGCTGTCGCCGCCCGAGCCGGAGCCACAGGCGACCGCGCCGATAACCGCTGCGGCCGTCAGCAAGCCCATCAAGAAATAGCGTCTCACGCGTCGCCTTTCCGTGTTTTTCCGGCCCGGGTCTCCGGAGTTTCTGGTTCCAGCAGGTCCGGCCTGCGATCACGGGTCCGTGCCTCTGACTGCTCTTCCCGCCACCGTTCCACCCGGGCGTGATCTCCAGAAAGAAGTATCTCCGGGACGTGACGACCGTCCCACTCTTCAGGCCGCGTGTAGATCGGACCCTGCAACCGGCCGCCCAGGCCGGAAGCGAACGAATCAGAAGGCGCCGATTCATCGGAACCGAGGACGCCCGGGATGAGCCGGGTCATGGCGTCCACGAGCACGATCGCCGCCGGCTCGCCGCCGGAAAGCACGTAATCTCCGATAGAAATCTCCTCATCGACCAGCGCTTCGATGAACCTTTCGTCTACGCCCTCGTAACGGCCGCAGATAAGAATCAGCGAAACCAGCGCCGCCAGCTCCGTCGCAGTGGACTGGTCCAGCCTCCGGCCCTGTGGTGAAAGCAGGACAACCCGCGGTTCCGGCTCACCGGCGTCGCTCGCGTTTTTCTTTAGATCAGCGACGGCGTCGGCCAGCGGGGCGGGCTTCATCACCATCCCCGCGCCGCCGCCGTAAGGTTCATCGTCAACTGTGCGATGCCGGTCGGTCGTGTAATCACGTAGCTGGTGCGTCGTGATCTCGACAAGGCCATCCCTGACAGCCCGCGAGATGATGCTGGCCCCGAACGGGCCGTCAAACATCTCGGGAAACAGCGTGATGATGCGGATTCGCACGGCTCAGCCCCGGCGAAAGCCTTCGCCGGGGTGCGGTCCACGACGGCCGGCCAGGAGATCGATCGCGTGCGGCAACACCGGCAGGATCACTTCCAGGGTCTCCCGGACGCCGCGCGGGCTGCCCGGTAGGTTGACGATCAGCGTGCGCCCGCGAACCCCCGCGACGGCCCGGCTCAACATCGCCGCGTGTGTGGACGCCATCGACTGCGCGCGCATGGCCTCGGCGATTCCCGGCACGGTGAGATCAATAACATCCATGGTGGCTTCCGGCGTCACGTCCCGCGGCCCTAGCCCGGTCCCTCCCGTGGTGATGACAAGGTCCACGTCGCCCCCGTCCGCCCACTTGATGAGCGTCTCCGAGATCAGATCCTTTTCGTCCGGAATCATCACGCGTGCGGCCTGCTCAAAACCTGCCGCCGTGAGCATCTCCACTATCGCATCGCCGCTGGTATCGGTGCGTTCACCGGCGGCGCCGGCATCGCTGCTGGTCAGGACTGCGAAACGCCGCCTGCCCGGTTG
>JADFQR010000136.1 GCA_022561735.1 Chloroflexota bacterium
CACTGCGCCGAGATCGTATCCGCCGCCCCCGACCGCGAGCCAGCGGCCGCAGGTCTCCGCAAGCTCTTTGAGCCGGTTAACCACTGCGGCATGGCCCTGCACCGTGAGACGCAGGTGCGTGATCGGGTCCAGCACATGTGTATCGATGCCGAGCTGGGTGAACACCACGTCAGGCTTGAACGCCTCGACGAGCGGGGGCACTATGGCGTCAAAAGCTTCGATGTACGCGCTGTCCGACGTCTGAGGGGCCAGGGGGATGTTGACCGAGTACCCCTCGCCGTCCCCGCGGCCGGTTTCGCTGACGTTGCCGGTGCCCGGGAACAGGAACTGTCCGCTTTCGTGGAGCGAGATCGTCAACACCTCTGGCGATTCGTAGAAACCCGCCTGCACGCCGTCTGCGTGGTGGCAGTCGATATCGATGTACGCCACCCGCAGGCCGCGATCTGCCAGCCAGCGCGCCGCCATCACCGTGTCGTTGAACACGCCGAATCCGGAGGCGCGGTCGGCCATGGCGTGGTGCTGGTGGCCCCCGGCGAAGTTGAACGCCACGTCTGCTGCACCGTCCGCGAGGGCCTTCGCCGCCACCATCGTGCCCCCGGACGTGAGGGCGTTCGCCTCGTACATGCCGCTGAACACCGGGTTGTCGCCCGGTCCAAACCCGTACATCGGTCCCCCCGGCAGCTCAAGCCCGGAAGAGAGCGCCTTCACGGCTCCCACGTAGTCAGCGGAGTGGAAAAGCTGTATGTCTTCCACGGTGGCGGGTTCAGGCGGCAGGATCGACACGTTGGGGGACTGGAGCAGGCCGGCCGCGTCCATCAGGTCAAACGTTCGTTTCCAGCGCACCGGGCGCAGGGGATGGGCGGCGCTCATCTCGTACCGCCAGATATCGTCAGAGTAGATGAGCGCGACCCGCGGCGGGGATTCGGAAAACGCCATCCGGACTACTCGATCTCGAGTCCAGCGACCCTCAACGATGCGTGGGCTTTATAGCGCCGGTTGATGTTGAGCAGAAGCGCCGTAGCCCCTTCAAGGTATCGAGCGCTCTGTAGCGGACCGGCGTCCACAGGACGGAGGCCCGGTATTTCAGCGATGAGCCGGGAGATCACCGCCTTTGCGTCGTCATCGTCCCCGCAGATTATGGCGTCGGTATCGAGCGACGTGCCCGGGTTCATGAGGTCACGGGCCGAAAGCGTGTGCAGTCCGGCGACCCAGCGCAAACCGGGCGCGATCAGGGCCGCCTCCTCCGCCGCCGACCCGGCCGCAGGCGGATCGGAAGCAGGAATACCGCCTTCAAACGACAGCGGAGCGATCACGTTGACGCATATCTTGCCGGCGAGAGCGGGAGCGAGCTGTTCCAGAGTCGCCGCCATGCCGCCGTAGGGCACGGCGAGGAACAAGATTTCCGCATCGGACGCCACGTCAGAGTTGAGCGCTCCACTCACGTCTGCCGCCCCGGTGTCACCGGCCAGGATGGCCCGAACTTTATCGGCCGCATCGGTGGCTCGCTCACTGTCGCGAGAGCCGATCATCACGTCGTGCCCGGCCGCCGCAAACCGGACCGCAAGCCCGCGGCCTTCCGGTCCCGTGCCGCCGATGAACCCTATGCTGACCGGACGTGTTTCAGACAAGCTAGATTTAGTTCCTTGGATTGCGGTCCGGGTGGTGCTGCTCCCGGGGTTGGGGAACTGCGCCCCTGTTCGGCGCTTCCCCGTGGTCCCCCATTTGGTCCCAGGAGCGCTGCATGGGCCTGCACGCGAGCGGACCAGCGCCTTTGACAACGTTTGGGCTGAATCGTAGCATCGCCCCCGCTCACGGGCCAGTAAAAGCGGGCTGCTGGGGTGCCAGCGTTCAGGCAGGAAACGCCCCCGGGAACCACGGGGGACCACCGGGAAGCGCCGTGTTCTTGCGCCGTGGCGCTTTATGAGTGGCAGACGTGGCCGGGAGCTTAATCCCTCCGGTCACGCATCCCGCGAAAGACAAAGAAACCTTCATCACACACCACCGGCCAGAGGACATAACCTGCATGCGCTACTACCAGTTTTCTTTCCGGGGCGAGTCCCACCTCGGGGTGGAGACGTCTGACGACACCCTGTACGACCTGACTTCGGCGAACCCACACGCTACCGACCTGTTCGCGCTGTTGCGTGCGGCGTCGCTGATGGGGGTGTCGCTTGACCACGTGGCGCGGCAGATTATCGACCGCGGGATGTCCAACACCTTCTCGCTCGAAGACATTCACGAGAACTCTGTAAAAGAGACGCACGGACCCAAGTTTGAGTTGCCGTTCAGGCCGGCGGAGGTATGGGCGGCGGGGGTCACATACCAGAGCAGCATGTTTGAACGGCAGGCGGAAAGCGGGACTCCGGACGTGTACGGCAAGGTCTACACGGCGGACCGGCCGGAAGTGTTTTTCAAGGCGACCCCGAGCCGCCTGAGCGGTCCTTACGGTGAGATCGGCATCCGGGCGGACTCGACATGGGACGTTCCGGAGCCGGAGCTGGCGTTCGTGTTGTTCGACGGCAAGATCGCCGGGTACACCTGCGGAAACGATATGAGCAGCCGCTCTATCGAGGGCGATAACCCTCTGTACCTTCCGCAGGCGAAGATTTACGACAAGTCGTGCGCCATCGGGCCGTGTTTCGCCACCCTGGACGCGGTCGGGGATCCCAAAAACCTGAAGATTCGGCTCATCATCGAGCGTGACGGCAAAGAAGTGTTTAACGGCGAGACGTCGACCAGCGCCATGTTCCGGGACTGCGAGTACATCGCAGACTGGCTGCAGAGGCACAACGCCGTGCCGGATGGGACCACCGTGGTGACCGGCACCGGCGTAATCCCGCCGGCGGACTTCACACTAGCGGAGGGTGACGTGGTCCACGTTGAGATCGAGAACATCGGGCGATTGACGAACACGGTCGTAGTGGTCTGAAACGTATGAAAGCGGTCCACAGCGCTGGCCCGCACGTATTAGCATGGCGCGCGACTGTTTCTACCCGCGACCGGATTCGACGACTTGCACTTACATGCGTGACCGGGCCGCGGAAATTGCTGGGGTGACACGTGTTCTGTGCTCATTGCGGGACCGGAAACGCATCTGGAATTGAATCGTGCGACAGGTGCGGTGAGCCGTTGATCGTCCCGGACCTGTCGCAGCGACAGCCGCAGGGCGTGAAGGCCTGTCCGGGATGCGCCGCTAATAATGAGGCCCACGCCCGTTATTGCATCGGTTGCGGCAAAGGGCTGGATGATGTGCCTGCGCTCGCGCCGCCGGAACCTGCCACCCTGAAACCAGGGGGATTATTTGCGCCTCCACCGGCCGCGCCAGAAGACGAAGAAAACATCGGGATCAGCCCGGACACGGTGCGGGAGGGCGGCATGAGCGACTCTCCAATCGATGGTGCAGCGCCGCCGCGGCCTGCGGTCTCCCGTTCCGTGAAACCGGGTGCATCAGGACAGTCGGGCGCTAATGGATCCGGACAGATCGGACAGATTGCGCAGGTCGCTGAACTTGCCGCCCGGGTGCGTGAAGCGGTCCAGAACGTGATCGTCGGCAAGGACGATGCGATCAACCTGTCCATCGTGGCGTTGCTGTGCCGCGGCCACCTTCTCATCGAGGACGTCCCGGGGCTGGGGAAGACGACGCTCGCCAAATCGCTGGCGGCATCACTGCGCTGTGATTTTGGCCGCATCCAGTTCACGCCGGACCTGATGCCGGCGGACGTGCTCGGCGTGTCCATCTTCAACATGCGGGACAACGAGTTCGAGTTCCGTAAGGGTCCGATCTTCACGCAGGTGCTGCTTGCAGACGAGATCAACCGCGCCACGCCGCGGACCCAGACCGCTCTGCTTGAGGCGATGCAGGAGCGTCAGGTGACGACGGACGGGGTGACCAGGCCGTTGCCTGATCCGTTCCTCGTGATAGCGACGCTGAACCCGGTGGAGCTTGAGGGCACGTTCCCGCTGCCGGAGGCGCAACTGGACCGTTTCATGCTGCGCATCTCGCTCGGCTACCCGACCCGTGAGGAGGAGGCGAGCATCATCGAGCGGTTCACCGCGGGCGGAGACGCTCCGGAAACGCCGGCGGTAGTGACGCGCGATGAGTTGCTCGCGGCCCAGAAGTCGATCTCGAAGGTGGCTGTTGAACCAAGCCTTCGCGACTACCTGTTGTCGATCATCACGGCGACGCGCAATCACGATTCGCTGCACCTTGGCGCCAGTCCCCGGGCGGCCATAGCGTTGTACAACGCAGCGCAGGCCTGGGCGGCTATAGACGGGCGCGACTACGTGCTGCCGGACGATATCAAGCGGGTCGCTGTGCCGGTGCTGGCGCATCGTGTAATGGTCTCGCCGCAGGCGGGCCTCCGCGGGCGCGCCGGTGACAACGTCATCCGGGAGCTGCTCGAAACCACCGAGGTGCCGATCGAACGGTAGCCCCGGATTTCCACTCCAGGACGGGCGTATAGATAACCGGGAGGACGGGCGCCGGTGACCCGTAAAGAAATACTCTCTGGACTCTGGGAGTCCCTGTTCATCGTGCTGATCCTGGTCGGGATCGCCCTGGTCTCGCCGTTCATCCTGATCGTCGGTGTCTTCGGGTTCATCGTCATTATCGGGGCGCGAATCTGGAGCCGGCTTTCGCTTGAGGACGTCCTTTACGAGCGGGACCTTCCGAA
>JADFQR010000137.1 GCA_022561735.1 Chloroflexota bacterium
CCCGGTGCCCGGTTGCGACCCGGTACGCCACGCGCCGTTTCACTCCCGCACGGTCCAGGGGTTGTTGTCGCCCTGCTTGATCCCGGGACGGCGCACCTTCAGCATCCGGTCGTAAAGCACTACGTTTACCGTCGCCGCCAGGTTAAGCGGCAACCCCACCGGGATCTTCACGACGCGGTCGCAACGCTCCAGCGTCTCTTCGCTCAAGGAACCGTTCTCGGGTCCAAAGATGTAGCAGGCCCGCTCCGGGTGCTGGAACTCGACAAGGTCTTCGGCGTCATCGGTTAACTCGATGGCTACCGGCGTGCAGTCAAAGGGCAGTGACTCAAACACGCTGGCCACGCGCAAAACCGGGGTATGTCGCCAGGCCCGGCCCGGGTCGCTGGGCAGACGTCGCAGGTCCAGCTCCGGGTCGGCGTTGGCGATAATTACGAGGCGGGTGTCAAAGCACATCGCCGCCCGGAGCGTGTGTCCGACGTTAACCGGATCGTTCGGGGAGTCCAGGGCGACGATTGCGTATCCGCGCTCCGGCCGCTCAGAAACGCGGTCGCTGACACGTTGTTTTCTTGGACGTCTCCGTTGTGATTCGCTTGCCATCGGCAACAGGATAAGCCGCGACGGCCACGGCCCACCCCTGCGGAACGCGCGCGAAGAGCCCCTCCCGGCCTATCGGGAGGGGCTCGGACCCGGGCTGAACCGGGGCGCTGAGGGTTAGAGGACCGAGCTATCGGCCGGAGCGTTCACCGGAGGGGCGTCGCTGCTCGGCGGGAAGCTGAACCTGAACCCGCCGAAACGGCCAATCTCGCCATTTTCGCCACCGGCAAACCGGGCCTGGAAGCCATGCCCGGGTCCCCGTCGCCCATGACCCTCGCCATCGTTGCGATCTGGTCGAATCTCGTTCAACGCCTCGGGCCGGGCCTGCGACCATTCCAGGGCTTCGTCCGCTTCTGCCTGGGTGATGACGCCGTCTTCAACCAGTGCGGCGAGGCGCTCTTCGATGGCCACTCCGCCGGGGCCGATCCCGGGACCGTGTTGCGGGCCGTGGGAGCCGCGCTGGCCTTTCAGACCGTCGAGCACCTCGGGCCGGGAGTCCATCCACGCCCTGATCTCGTCCGCCTCTTCCTGCGTTATCGTGCCGTCTGCCACCGCCTGGTCCAGCCGGGCGTCCATCTTTTCGGTCCGGACCTCGCCGCGTGCCTGGTCAAAGGCGCTTCCCAGATCAGCGCTGTCGACTCCGAGGATGGCCGCCACGCGATCGGTGATCTCGCTTCGCGTCTCGCTGTCGCCCGGGCCGTGTGCGCTTGCCAGCCCGACGCCCGCCAGGGACACCACGCCAACCCCGAAACCGGCAACCAGGATCTTCAAGTTCTTCTTCATCTCGGTGTTCCCCTCGTTCTCGGCCCCGCCATGCAGGGCCGGCTGTCTCATCGTGTGGACCGGCGGCAAGTGCGCCGTCCCGATGACAGACAAGTTACCGGGGAATGTTTTAGACAATTACAAGAAATATTGAAGATTATGAAGATGATTAAAGACACTTAATAATTGAGAGAATAATTTCGATAACACATGAAGAATTACGCGTGAGTTACCGGCGCGTTAAATAACGCGATAGTTGTGTGCGACGGCTTCGGTCAATGGCATCGGGATGCGTGCGCGCCGATGCACCCCGGGCGAATGGCCGGAATACGATCAGGAATATCCCGACGGATCGTCCTTGATCGTCGGGCCGGAGAGCGCCGCCGCGCCGCCCCTGCCGTTAGTCGATCGGCGGACGCCTGTCTGACAATCCTGCCGCCGCCTCGAACGCGGCCCCGGCGCGCAGCACCGACACCTCGTCGAACGGCTTGCCGCTGATCATCATCCCGATCGGCATCCCATCCCCGGTGAAGCCGCAGTTCAGGCTCAACGAGGGCTGTCCTGTCGTGTCGAACACACCGGTGAACTCGGTCAACCGGCCGCCGCCCGGCGCATCTGGCGACCCCGGGGGAGGTGTGCACTCGGAGATAGTCGGCGTCTGGATCGGGACGGACGGCGTCACGAGCACGTCCAGGTCGCTCATCACCCCGTCCATCTGCTCGATGAACCGCCGGCGCGCACGCTGCGTATCGATATAGTCCACCGCCGGCATGATTATTGCGCTCTCTAATCTTGCCCGTATAGCGGGGCTGAGTTCATCGCCGCGCGTCTGCAAGACCTCGCGATGTAACGCCGCCGCTTCCGACCCCAGAAGCCCGATGTTGATGGTCCGCCCGGCCGCCACCCACGGCATTGACACTTCCCGTACAGATGCGCCCTCGCGCTCCATGAGATCGATACCGGCCCGCACCGCTGTCAGAACCTCGGGGTCGACATCGTCAAAGAAAAACTCGACCGGCACTCCTACCCGAAGTCCCTTGAATCCCCTTGCCAGGCCGGAGGTAAAGTCCGGGACCGGCCGGTCAGACGAAGCCGGGTCATCCGGGTCGAAACCGGCCATAACGTTCATCATGTGGGCGCAATCAGCGACGGTGCGCGTCATCGGCCCGACGTGGTCGCATGACCAGCTCAGGTCCAGCACTCCCGCCCGGCTAACCCGTCCATATGTCGGTTTGAGGCCCACAATCCCGGTCACGGCGGCGGGCATGCGGATAGACCCGCCGGTGTCGGAACCGAGCGCTCCGACCGAAAGCCCGGCAGCGATAGCCGCCGCTGACCCCATGCTCGACCCGCAGCAGATGCGGTCCAGGTTCCAGGGGTTGTGCGATGGCCCGTAGTGCGGATTGACGCCTGTGGCGCCCATCGCGAACTCGACCAGCGCCGTTTTGCCGATGATTATGGCCCCCGCTTCCTTGAGCAGGCGGGTGACCGTTGCGTCTGATGTGGCGATGTTGTCCTTGAGGATGGTCGACCCGCCGGTGGTGACGGTGCCTTCCACGTCAAAAAGGTCTTTGAGGGCCACCGTGATCCCGTGCATCGGGCCTTTGTAGCTGCCGCCCTTTATCTCAGCCTCCGCCGCGCGTGCCTGCGCGAGCGCGCTGTCCGTGAAGACCTCCAGGAAGGCGTTCAGGCGCGGTTCAAGCCGTTCGATGCGGTCCAGCGAGTCCTGCGTCAACTCCACCGGCGACAGGTCGCCCGAGCGGAGACGCGGAGCGAGTTCATCGATGGAGGCGTAGGTCAGTTCGTTATCCGGCAATGGTTTACTCCGCTGTGTCCGCGTTACGCGGCGTGTTCCAGATGTTCCTGTAGGCCGTTATCGGCCCGCTGCATGGGGATTTACCCTGCCCTTTGTCTCCGGGATCACGGCCTTGAGGCTCTTGAAGGGCGTTGGCTGACGTGTGTTGAGCTGCCGACGGGGTGTTGTTGACGGTTTATCGTCGCGGTGCAGGTCCCTCGGCTTCGCTCGGGATGACTGTGGTGGGGTTGGTCTGGGATGGCTTTTTCCGATGCTGCTTTTCTGCTGCTGCCCGTTGTTTCCGGGACTGGGGCTTGAGGTTCTTATTTCGGAGGGCCTTGGCACTTATTCAATCGGTGGCCGCCTGTCGGCCAGTCCGGCTGCGGCCTCGAACGCGGCCCCTGCGCGCAGCACTGTCACCTCGTCGAACGGCTTCCCGCTGATCATCATCCCGATCGGCATTCCGTCTTTCGTAAAGCCGCAGTTCAAACTCAGCGACGGCTCACCCGTTGTATCGAACACCCCGGTGAATATCCCGAGCAGGTTGGTAGCCGGTGAAATGGTGTCGCCGTCCGGCCGCACTATGCACGCCTCGATACCTGGCGTCTGGATCGGCACGGTTGGCGTCACCAGCACGTCAACCTCCCGGGTCGCCTGCGCCATCTTCTCGTTGAACCATCGGCGTGCGCGCTGCGCCCGGATGTACTCAACCGCCGGAATCGTCGCCGCCGATTCCAGCCGCGCCAGGACCTCGATGCTGTACTGATCCCGGTACTTAACCATCCACTCCTCGTGCACCGACACAGACTCCGGCCGGTTCACGCCGAGATTGATCTTCCGGCCCTCGGACACCCACGGCATCGATATTTCCCGTATCGACGCCCCCTCGCGCTCCATCAGGGTGATCCCGGCCCTGACCGCAGCCTCGATCTCGGGGTCGATATCGTCGTAAAAATAGTCAACCGGCACGCCGACCCGCAGGCCCTTGAACCCCTGTGCCAGCCCGGACGTGAAGTCAGGAACCGGCTGATTTGCAGACGCCGGGTCGCGCGGGTCGTGTCCGGCGAGGGCGTTCATCATGTGGGCGCAGTCGGCGACGGTGCGCGTCATTGGCCCCACGTGGTCACACGACCAGCTCAGGTCCAGCACGCCCGCACGACTGACCCGTCCGTAGGTTGGCTTGAGCCCGGCGAGCCCGGTCACAGCCGCGGGCATGCGTATCGAGCCGCCGGTATCGGACCCGAGCGCGCCCACGCACAGTCCCGCTGCCACGGCGGCCGCTGAACCCATGCTCGATCCGCAGCAGATGCGGTCCAGGTTCCAGGGGTTGTGCGATGCCCCGTAGTGGGGGTTCATGCCCGTGGCGCCCATCGCAAACTCGACGAGCGCCGCCTTGCCGATGATGATCGCCCCCGCTTCCCTGAGAAGGCGAGTCACCGTGGCGTCTGATGTGGCGACGTTGTCCTTGAGAATGGTCGACCCGGCAGT
>JADFQR010000138.1 GCA_022561735.1 Chloroflexota bacterium
GTCTCCGGCCCACTGGCGGGCGTTGCGAGAGATCGCGTGGAAGCATGGACTTGCGCTGGTGGAGGATTCCGCCGAGTCCATCGGATCCCTGTATCGCGGTGAGCGCTCTGGTGGCCTCGCTGACGCCGGGATCTTTGCCTTCTACCCGAACAAGCAGATCACCACCGGCGAAGGTGGCGCTGTTCTTACCGACGACGACGAGATCGCCAGCATGGCTCGAAGCCTCAGGAACCAGGGGCGCGGGACTGACGGCGGGTGGCTGGCTCACCAGATGCTGGGCTACAACTTCCGGATAAGCGACATCAACTGCGCGCTGGGCCGGGCTCAACTCAGCCGGCTTGACGAGATCGTCGCCTCCCGCGCCAGCGTGGCCGAGACGTACAACCGGCTGCTGGAAGATGTCGCGGAGATTCAAACTCCATACGTAGCCAGTGAAATCAAGATGAGCTGGTTCGTGTACGTCGTCCAGTTAATACCGGAGTTTAACCAGGAGGATCGTGACCAGATCCTGGAGTACCTGCGGGATCGTGGAATCGGATGCAGTAACTACTTCCCGTGCATCCATCTGGAACCTTTTTACCGCACGAACTTTGAGTACGGCCCGGGAGAATTTCCGATCGCAGAAGGGGTGTCAGATCGTTCTATAGCGCTCCCGTTCTACGGAAAACTTGAACTCAATGACGCTGAGCGCGTGGTCGAGACCCTGCAACAGGCGATAGCGCACGTCCGGACTTCACACCAGGCATGACCTTCCGAGCTAACGGAACACCCACACGGCTGCGGACACAATGAATTCAACATCCTCAATACGTACTATCTGGCACCGGAGCGGCGCTATGCCCGTTCAATCACGGTACCGACGACGCGCGATTCTGGCACTCGCGGACGCTGTGCTCCTGGCATCCGCGATGGTGAGCGCGTTCTTGTTTGCGCTGCCGTCCTCGGACCCCAGAATGGGCATCGGCTTCCTGCTTCCGATCGCAGCGCTGGCCGTTGTCATCAGGACCGGGTTCATGGTGGCGGGCGGTGTCTACAGCGTCGATTGGCGCCGGCTCACGACCGACGACCTGGTAACTCTCGTGCGAGCGCTGGCGCTCGGCACCGTCGTGTTTGGGGTAGCCGCATACCTGGCTGCCGCACTCGACTGGATCGCGTTTCTGCCGGTCCGGGTCTTCATCCTTGACGCGCTGCTTTCCGTCTTTGCGATAGTCGGATTCCGGGCGGTCCTCCGTTCATCGCGCGACCTCCGGCAGGCGCGCTCCAGATCACTTACGACAAAGCCGGTGCTAATCGTTGGCGCCGGGGACGCCGGCATGCAGGTGGCGCGTGCCCTGCGTGAAGAGAGCAAACACGGTTACGAGGCGGTCGGGTTCATAGACGATGATCCCGGCAAGCAGGGCATGGTCATCCAGGGAGTACCTGTCCTGGGAGTGCGGAACGACCTCCAACGGTTGATCCGGCAACTTGAAGTGGTTGAGCTATGGATCGCAATGCCTTCGGCGCCTGGAGCCGTGATTAAAGAGGCCGTACACCAGGCCAGGGAGGCTGGTCTGCGGACGGTGAAAGTAGTGCCCGGGAACAGCGCTATCCTGACCGGCCGGGTCAAGGTTGAAGATATCCGCTCTGTGCAACTTGAAGAGCTTCTGGGTCGCGACCCCGTTCAGATAGATAGCGAAAAGATCAGCCAGTGGATCAGTGGACGTTCGGTACTCGTGACCGGCGCCGCCGGGTCTATCGGTGCGGAAATCTGCCGCCAGGTGGCCCGGCTGGGGGCGGCGAAGCTCGTCATGTTGGATCAGGACGAGACCGGGGTGTACGACCTGAACCGCGAGATCGAGCCAAGGTTCCCGGCGGTGGAGATAGAGCAGTGCATCGGAGACGTCCGCGACGCCGGCAAACTTGACCAGGTTTTCGCCCATTCCCGGCCCGATGTCGTCTTCCACGCCGCTGCTTACAAGCACGTGCCGCTCATGGAAGAACATCCGGATCAGGCCGTAATGACCAACGTGATGGGCACCAGGAAGGTGGCCGAAGCGGCCCGGCGCTGGTGTGTCGATCGATTCGTCCTGATCTCTACGGACAAGGCGGTCAACCCTTCCTCGATCATGGGTGCAACCAAGAGAGCGGCCGAGATCTTGATCCGGCAGATCGGTGAAGGGTCTTCGACCGATTTCATAGCGGTCAGGTTTGGCAACGTCCTCGGTAGTCGTGGCAGCGTCGTACCCGTGTTCCGGGACCAGATTGCCCGCGGCGGGCCGGTGACGGTGACCGACCCGGAGATGAAGCGCTACTTCATGACCATCCCGGAGGCGGTCACGCTCGTCCTACAGGCCGGCACCATCGGCGAGAACGGCCAGGTGTTGGTTCTCGACATGGGTGAGCCGGTGAAGATCGTGGACCTGGCGCGCCAGATGATCCAACTGAGCGGATTCGAACCGGACAAGGAAATACAGATCGTCTTCACCGGGATTCGCCCGGGAGAAAAACTGTTCGAAGACATTCTTTCCGCGGAAGAGGGAACACACTCGACGCGTCACGACCGTGTTTTCGTTGCCCAGGTAAACGGCGGGATTAGCGCCGGAGAATTGATGAAACGAACGGAAGCATTGGAGGAAGCGGTCCACCACGGGAGCCGGAAAGAGATCGTCGCCCGTCTGCGGGCCATCGTCTCCACATACCAACCTCCGGCCATAACAGCCAGCGTACCTGCGGCCGCTGAGGTCGCAGATTAAGTGGCGAACGCCATCGGGTGACGCTCCAAACATTCGGACTTAAAAATGATTAATCGACTTAAAAATGGACAATTGCCTTCGATCGGGCGGCTAGATCTTGATCTGGCGCCGGAAGATCGCGCGTTACTGGCATGCGCGCGGATCAAGCTTGAGGACGAAGATCGATCCACGCTGATCGGCACATTCGGGGAACAGTTCGACTGGGAGCGGTTCATCGAAAAGGCCAGGTCACATAAATTGGAAGGGCTTGCGTACCATCACCTTCGATCGGAACCCTTCGTAGAACTCGTGCCGCCCAGTGCACTGTTGCAACTGAAGGGCCTCTACTTCCGGAACGTCGCCCGCTGGTTGCATTACCGGTCTGAGTTGCATGACCTGATAGAGAAGTTGCACGCCGGGGACATACCCGTCGCTGTGATGAAAGGCGGGGCGCTGGCTGAACGTGTCTACGATGATCCCGGTACCCGGCCGATGTCGGACCTGGACCTGGTGGTGCCGTTTGACCGGGCCGACGATGCCTGGTCCGTCGTGAAGACGATGGGCTACCGGCAGACGGTGGACGAGGAAGAGCGGCAGCGCATGATCGAAGTGGATCGTCAGCTACCGTTGCTTCTGCATCCCCAAAAAGGGATCGTGGTAGAGATACATACCCATCTCGTTGAGGCCACGAGCCCGATGCGGTTCGATATCGGCGTCTTCTGGGATGCGATGGAAGAAACGCAGATCGCCGGAACCACGGCGCTGGTGTTTCAACCGGAATATGAGCTGGCCAACCAGTGCCTGAACTTCTTCAAAGACAGGCTGATCTTTAGCTACTCTGCTCTCGGCCAACTCTGTGACGTCGCCGAGGTCGCAAGGTTCCATCAAGACCGGATCGACTGGAGTGTATTTGGTCCGGACGGACCCATCCCCAGCCTGACCGGGCCGGTCTTCTGTGCGCTTTTCCTGGCCCGTCAGTTGTTCGGTGCGCCCATTCCGGAGTCTGAGCTATCCCGCCTGGCGCCGGAGGGATTCACAACGGAGGACGCGGAGCGGCTTGTAACGAGACGGGTGCTCGGTAACGAGTGGGCTGCCAAGCAGATCGTCTCGGCGGACCAGAAGTACGGCGCCCTCAAGTTGATCAGCGGAATGACGCGCCGCGTGTTCGAGAGCCGGGCTGGAATCGCGGAACGATATGGAGTTCCGAACGATTCAAAGCGCGTCTACCTTTTGTACTTCCGTCGTGTCGCGGAGGCGTTCCGCCTGGGCACCACAATGGTCCGCAAGCCGGGCTCGGCTCGGGACGACTTCTCCACCGATCGGTGGTTGCACTCGTTGCAACAGCCCGCTGGACCTCGGAACGAGGCGGCGGTTCAACCCAAGAAAGTGTCAGGGGTGAGGTAGGAAGTGAGAACTTCGACTGCACTACAGGATCTCGCGACGTGGAACGTCACGCTGTCCAAAGACGTCCTCTACCAGGAGCTGGACGGCGATGCCGTCCTCCTCAGCGTTGAGACGGGAGAGTATTTCGGGCTCAACACCACGGGCGCGCACGTCTGGCAGGCCGTTTCGGAGGGGGCTTCCCTTACCGAGGCGCTTGATTCCCTGTCCGAGATATTCGAGGTGGATAAGGCAAGCGTGGCCGAGGATGTGGTGATGTTTTTGCGTTCCCTGTCTGACATGGGACTACTCAAAAATGATGCGCCCGGTTCGTAGATTCCTCGCCATTCGCCCCCGTGATGTCATGGACATCGCCAGGGCTTACGGCTTTTTGTTGCGCGCGGGCTGGCGCCTGTTCGTGGTCAAAGACAGGGGCAACCGGTGGCTGAGGGAGCGCGTGAATGACGCGGGCCAGAAGCAGACTCCGGACGATGATGCCTGGGGTGACCGGGCTTCGCGCTGGACGAACTCCGCCGCACGAC